>DATAXC010000196.1:0-7785 GCA_036266895.1 Gammaproteobacteria bacterium | reverse complement strand
CGACCGGCGCAATCCTGCGCCGGACGGTCTGGCAGGCTACCTGCAATCTTCTTCTCTGCTCGATCAATGTCATTTATATAAGATGAGAAAAGCTTTTCCCTTAAATTAAGAATACATCGAACGAGCTAGCGGGGGGCGTGGGGTTTAACTAGCAGACCGTCCGGCGCAGGATAGCGCCGGTCGATCGCAGGAGCAGTTCCGTCTGCGGTTAAACCCCACGCCCCCCGCTAGCGGATGCAAGGCTTTTTTGCAACCATTAATTAATTCAGCGTCTTACAAAAAAATTCGTGGGGATATCTCAGCGCACGCGTTGCGGGGTCGCAGGAGCAGAGGGTAGACAATCGATGAATAAAAAATTACAACCGTATGCGCGCCTAGCCTTCTTAACGGTTTACGTTTAAAATAAACTTCATGCCAACTACCACCGAAACCCCACCATCTCATTCCAAAACAGCTTGGGTAGTTATTTTAACCGCTGCCGCCTTCTTCTTTTATGAATTTATCCAAATGAACCTATTCAACACAATTAATGTTGAATTGCGCGAAACATTTCAACTGGATGCGATAGAGCTGGGTCAACTATTTTCCATGTATTTTTATGCGAATGCCATTTTACTCTTTCCCGCTGGCGTTTTATTAGACCGTTTTTCCACAAAAAAATTACTGCTTGCCGCAACCGGTATCTGTACGATAGGTGCTTTCTTATTCGCATTAGCACCGAATTTTTGGATTGCTGCTGCTGGCAGATTTCTGATCGGTTGCGGTGCAGCTTTTTGCTTTTTAAGCGCATTACGTCTCGCTTCTCGTTGGTTTCCGCCACAACGGATGGCTTTCGTCACCGGCGTTATCGTCACCATGGCGATGTTAGGCGGCTTAGTGGCACAAACGCCTTTTGTTTGGTTAATCGATTACACTGGCCATTGGCGCTATGCTTTATTGATTAATGCTGCACTGGGTATTTTTATTATGGCGGCGATTTTCTTGCTAGTACAAGATCGACCACCCGGCGCACTGGAAAAACAACATGCGCTAGCTGACCAACAACAATTACAAACATTAGGGTTATGGCCATCGATTAAACTCGCTACCTTTAATCCACAAAACTGGTTAGGGGGTATATATACAGCGCTGATGAACTTACCGGTTTTCATTCTCGGTGGCTTATGGGGCATTTTATATCTCACAGAGATGCATCACATCACCACTGCGCAAGCCGCTTATGCCACCACTTGTTTTTTCTTAGGTGTGATTGGTGGTTCATTGTTATTTGGCTGGATCTCCGATTGGATTGAACGTCGTGTGTTACCGATGATTGTCGGTGCTATTCTTTCTTTATTCATTATGGGTTTGTTATTATATGTACCCGGTTGGTCATTGTGGTCGTTGATTACTTTGTTTTTTCTTGTTGGCTTGATCAGCGGCGCACAGGTACTAACTTACCCCACACTTGCAGAATTAAATCCTCCCTATTTAACTGGTACTGCAGTTAGCATAGATTCTACTTGCATTATGGTTAGCGGTTTTACCTTTCCCCCTTTGTTTGGTTGGTTAATGGAACAAAGTAGTGCACATGAAGTAATAAATGACATCACACTTTATACGGCAGCAGATTTTCAATTAGCTACTTTATTATTGCCGATCGCATTTATATTTAGCATTATCATCGCTTTTTTTATTCGAGAAACTTATTGTAAAGCAATCCTATTTCCACCAACGAAATAAGTAACATGAGTGAGAGAATAATTATGTCCCGTGCTTTTATTATTATGTTAGATTCTTTTGGTGTCGGTGCCACCGCCGATGCAAACCAATATGGTGATGCGGGTGCAGATACGTTACGACACATTGCTGAATATTGTCAGCAAGGTAAAGCCGATCAAGCCGGTGTGCGTTCTGGGCCTTTACATATTCCTAATTTATTGCGTTTAGGGATTCATGGCGCAGCGATGCTTAGTCAAGGCCAAGCAATTGCTAGTCTTGCATCTCCCACCGAAATGCCGATTCAAGCAGCCTATGGTTGCGCAAAAGAATTAAGTCATGGCAAAGATACGCAAAGCGGTCATTGGGAAATGGCTGGTGTACCGGTTTTATTTGATTGGGGTTATTTTCCACCAGCTTATCCTAGTTTTCCTGCGTCTTTATTAGATGCGTTGATCGAGCGCGGCCATTTACCCGGTGTGTTAGGCAATCTTCATGCGTCCGGTACCCAAATTATTGAAGAGTTAGGCGAAGAACATCAAAAAACCGGTAAACCGATTGTATACACTTCAGCCGACAGTGTTTTTCAAATTGCTGCACATGAAACTTCATTTGGTTTGCAGCGTCTTTATGATATTTGTGAAATTGCCCGTGACTTAGTCAATGCATTTAATATTGGCCGCGTTATCGCGCGGCCGTTTTTGGGTACGCCAGGGCATTATTATCGTACTGGTAATCGACATGATTATGCGACACCACCGCATGCGCCGACATTATTGGACGTATTGGCGAGTGCGGGTGGCCAGGTGATTGCGATTGGTAAAGTCGCAGACATTTATGCACATCATGGCGTGACTAAAACCGTGAAAGCGAATGGCAATCAAGCGTTGTTTTCTGCCTTTATCCAAGAAGCAAAAACAGCACCTGAGCAAAGCATCGTCTTTGTTAACTTAGTCGATTTTGACATGTTGTACGGCCATCGCCGCGATGTGATTGGCTATGCTGCTGCATTAGAAGCGTTTGATCGCTGGTTACCGGATTTTGAGCGCGAAATGCGTGCGAATGACATTGCCGTGATTACTGCTGATCATGGTTGTGATCCCACTTGGCAGGGTTCAGATCACACGCGCGAACACGTACCCGTATTGGCATTTGGGCCGGGCGTGAAGGTGGGCGCCATCGGCAAACGCGAGACATTTGCCGATATTGGACAAAGTATCGCCAAACATTTGGGTTTGCCGCCGCTCGCGTATGGGATTGCATTTTGGTGATGATTCTTTTAGGAACAAAGAAGAACATCGCATCCGCTACGCTAACAGAAGGAATCGGGTTTAACCGCAGACGAAACTGCTCCTGCGATCGGGCGTCGCATCCCTGCGACGCACGGTCTGCTCGTTAAACCCGACTCCTTCTGTTAGCTCGTTCAAGGTACTTTTTATATGTAGGAAAAACTTTTCTTTCGTACTTAAATAACATTTTGAATGAGCAGAGAAGAATCATTACGATGTTTTAATTTAAAAATTAATTTAATATAAACAAATAATTACAAAAAAGACGCTTGTCTGCCTTCTCATACTAACTACCACAATCCTAGAGAAAAATTATTTTAAAAACCCTACCGCCCTCTTGCCGGGGGTTACTTAATGGAAAAAAATATTTCAGATGACCGGTTTCCTCCCCCTTGTGGGGGCGTTGTTGAATAAATACGCCTAGAGAGCTTTTGCCTCTCCCCTTGTGGGAGAGGCCGACGCCGATAGGCGGCGGGTGAGGGGTGATTTTATGAAAAGCATATTTTAGTAGGATATAAACTGTGTGTTTTTTGAAAATTAGAACAGATTTTAATATTAGGTTGTTGGAACCCCCCCAGGGGGTGTCCCATCTAAAAATTACTCATTAATACAGTTTCTAGCGTCTTATTGTCCCATCCAGATTTTTTCCGTAACCTGCGTATGCTCATATCCTTGAGCCCTCGCTTAACTGACTGAAGTAAGTTTAATGCGATTTTTCTTACAAGCCCGATATTTTCAATCGCATTTTTCTCTTTAATGCGAGAATCATCCTCCCTGAAAGTAACATCCAAAACCCAATGTAAACTATTTTCTATGCCCCAGTGAGAACGAATCGCTTTTCCTACCAACTCAGGCTGCGGTGCTAGACTAGTAAGATAAAATCTATTTTCGACAGTAATGTTTTTTCTAACTTCCCTCGTGGATTGCACCATAACAATCGATTTAAAATCCTTCCACTCATCTTTTTTCGGCAGCCATCCAATGTTGTCAGTGACATAATATTTTCTATTTTCAATTCTGCCGTGACTCTTGTTATTTTCTTCATACATGTTGAATTCATGCTGATCCGTGGGGATTTTTGTTTCAAAAAAGGATTTTATATTCTCGTGCAACTTACTCTGATTTTCCTTTAGAGAAAAAATATAATCTGCTTGTTTTTCTCGTATATTAGCAGCAATTTTCTTCTGGCAGCCTACCGCATCTATAGTTACAATAGCTCCTTTAATTTCAAGCATCTCTAATAATTTTGGTATTGCAGTAATCTCGTTAGATTTTTCAGAAACATTTTCTTGTGCCAAAGTTAATTTCAGTGAAGTCG
Source organism: Gammaproteobacteria bacterium (assembly GCA_036266895.1). Taxonomy (GTDB): domain Bacteria; phylum Pseudomonadota; class Gammaproteobacteria; order DSM-16500; family DSM-16500; genus Aquicella. The sequence goes on along the minus strand of DATAXC010000196.1, from coordinate 3,480 downwards.
AAAACGCACTGATCAAATGTAACGCTGACTGATTTTTTGTATGATCATAGCTGCCGCGTATGCTTTTTCCATCTATTGCGATTACATCTTGAAAATCAATTTGAATTTGCTTCACCCACTCCAAAAAGCATTCCTTAAATTGGGCTGGATTTATTGCCGACATAACGCGAGCAAAAGTATTTTTAGATGGGATGCCATTTTTAAATGGAAAGAATTTATTTAAATAATCAAATTTAGTTTCGCCAAAATCGACGAAATCTCGCCAACTATCCGCGCCACAAATAATCGCACAAATAACAATAAATAAAATTTCGTTGAGAGGATATATCTTCGTGCGAGTAACGCGTGGATCTTCAAGATCATCAAAATAATCCAAAAAACCAAATTTCTCCCGAGTAGTCACAATGCCATCCTTATTTGTCTGAATAAAAGATGCGCATAATACCATAGATTAATTAAATATTAGATGGGGCACCCCTGCCCTCCTCCCCCTTGCGGGGGAGGGCTAGGGCGGGGGGGGGGCGATCATTATTTACACTTTAACCTTGAATTGTCTCTTAATAAAACATTAATAATTTTGGTTTATAATTATTTAAATGATATGGTTTTTATTTTATCAAAAAATACAGGTAATAAAATATGATGCATAACGACGTAAACATTAACGATCTACTTGTTCAATTGGAAGGGGATACGTTTAGTCAAAATTATCTCAGTCAGGTAATAAAATTTAATGGTTATCCAGGCGATGTTGCATCTTTTCTTCAAGCACTTCAACAAATGAATGCGATGTCTAATATTTTTTTAGCACGAAATAATTTATATTCTACAGAAACAAAAGACGCTGAAAAAAATTTAACTTTATCTGTCGATAATCTATTCGAACAGGTCAATCCACTTTATTGTACCCAAGAAACATTAAATAAATTGGATCAGCTTTCTGTAATCATTACTACACATCTAAATACCATTCAGCAGGAGTCGATTACTAATGAAAGTGAGACTCCTGAACAATTAGAAGCTAAAAAAATTCAATTAGCTATCACATTCTTATATCCAATTATGAAGCAAAAATTAGACAATAAAATATGGGCGCAACGAGAAAAATGGCAAGCTTATCTTGCAGGCGCTACTCTTACAGAAAACGAATGGAATGATTTACGTAATAATTGGGAAGATTTTATAGTACTAGCTAAAAAATTTAAAGAGGAAGAGGTAGTAGCAAATTTTGATGATCTCGATAATCAAGAAAACTCCTTGGCTGAGGAAGAGGTAGTAGCAAATTTTGATGATCTCGATAATTCAGAAAACTCCTTGGCTAATGAGAAGAGAGAACAAAAGAGAGAACAAAAACGGATAGAAAGAAGACAACAATTAGCTCAACAACAACAGGCGAGCAAAATTCTTAATGATTTAGCTGCTTTCTATCAGGTTTCTGAAGATGCGCTAGAAAAAGTATCTTTACCCAAAAAACAAGAAAAATTATGGACTCAATCCAGATGGGAGATAGAATGCAAACTATGGAATACGCTTTCTTATACAAACGATACTCCTTCTGACGATATGTTTGATAATTTAGAAATTTTATTAAACACCACGAATAAATTGAAAGATATTGCCTCCACACAAAAACAAGCAGATGAGTTCGAAGGTATGATCAGGGCATATTTTTCACTTAATTATAAGAAAACCCTAGAAGAAGTAATTGCTGAATATCCACTAACAAAACAACCCAAAAATAATATTCAATCTACATCAGAACAAACCGATGCTTATTTTAATACTGATCCATTTTATGTCGATATTACAAAGACAGTAATAAAGCCACTTATCGTAGAAAAAATCCGCATACAAGAAAAAGTGATAAAGGGATTGAAGTTAGGCTATCAACCAAAAGGACAGAGAACTGCGGTTCTGCATGACACCTTAACAGAAATTTATGCTGCTGAAAGAGTAGCAAAAAGTGCATATGCAGATAATTTAGAGCGGTTTAAAATAGAACCTCTCTCAACAGAAAAAGAAAAGTATAAAAACACTTATCAAACCGCTATTAACACTGCCATTGAAACCAAGCTCATGCACAGTAAAAGCTTAGGTAAACATGAAATATGGGCGACTAAATTTGGTAAAAAACTTTTAAAAAACCTTTTTATAGTAGGTACATTAGGTATTGGCTATGCCCTTGGTTTACATAAACACAAATTCTTTGATCCCAGGACAGAAACAGAGCAAGTGGTTGAGAAAGTTGCCAACAAAACTAAAGGCAAAGGCATTGGTGGGCGTTAGAATACCCTCCTCTCCCCTAACCCTCTCCGGCAAGCGGGAGAGGGGGAGTAGGTTTACCGATCTATATTATTGGAGAGTGGGCTATAAAGGTTATTCATTTTACATCAAGCCTTCACCAAACTTAAAAACTCCCCACGGGTGCGCGGGTCATCACGAAACGCGCCCAACATCACCGATGTGCTCATAATCGAATTTTGTTTTTCTACGCCGCGCATCATCATGCAAAAATGTTGTGCTTCAATAATCACGCCGACACCAAATGCGCCGGTCACTTCGTACATGGTATTGGCAATTTCTTTCGTCAAATTTTCTTGCACTTGTAAACGTCTGGCGTGCATGTCAACAATACGAGCAATCTTCGAGAGTCCAATAATTTTACCATGTGGCAAATAAGCGACATGACATTTACCAACAAATGGCAACAAATGATGTTCACATAAAGAATATAATTCAATATTTTTTACCAAGATCATTTCTTCATTGTCAGAAGCAAATAAAGCGCCATTAACAATACTCGCTACCGACTGATGATACCCTTGAGTTAAAAATTCCATCGCTTTGGCAGCACGTTTTGGGGTATTTTTTAACCCTTCACGATCTGGGTCTTCGCCTAAGGCTTTAATAATTTCTCGAAAATTGTTTTGCATGATCTTATACCTTCTTTAATTTTTGCTTAAGGGCACCTCTAGAAACTGTTATTTTACGTTAGAACTAGGCGGATAAATTTTTAAAAGCGGAGTTTATCTATGAATAAATGAGCATTTTAAAAATTTGTCCAACAACGTTCTAACGTAAAATAACAGTTCCTAGAAGTGCCCTTAACCGGGCGGCCACGCTAGACGCCTACCACCCAATAAATGTAAATGAATATGAAATACGCTTTGCCCCGCATCTGCGTTACAATTCAACACCAATCGGTAACCATTATCGGCAATATGCAGCTGTTTGGCTAAATTGGTAGCAGATTGTATCATATGCCCTAGCAGAGCGTTATCACTTTTGTCTAACTCATTTAGAGTTTCAATATGTTTAAGCGGAATAATAATCTTATGGTGCGGTGCCTGCGGGTTGATATCATCAAACGCCACTATCATGTCGTCTTGATAGACAATATTAGCAGGGATCTCGCCGCTCGCAATCTTACAAAATAAACAATTTGTCATTTTTGAAGTCTCCTTATTTACTTGCAAAATC
>DATAXC010000011.1:0-6209 GCA_036266895.1 Gammaproteobacteria bacterium | reverse complement strand
TTCATTTAAAAATGAATTTATTTTCACTGTACTTTCTTTTTCATATAGCGTTTTTTCTGCATTATCTCCTGCATAGCACAATACAATATTGAGCAAATATCGATAACAAGGTTGAATAAAGGCATAATAAAACAACACAGTATGAGGCTTTCTACTATTTTCACAATTTAATTTATCCATTAAAAAAATTAATTTATTAGGCTCAAACAACTTTTTACTTTGATATAATCCTTCTATCCTCTCAACGCTAGATGGTATATTGTTATACCAAATTTTATCTTTCATTTTAAAAATATATGCTAACTTTTCTTCGAAAGTTAATTGATAGGGTATTACGATGGATAATTGCACTTTATAGGAATTCAGACGGCTAACAAGTGCGCCATAAAATGGCTGCTGGTATTGCTCTTTATTGGTTTTTAATTTTTCAATTTTTTCGAGAATGGCATTAGCTAGCATTTTAAAGGCATCTACTTGATCCAACAATTGCTTACGTGTTTCTTGATTTTTTTCGGAAAACTCTTGTAGCTTCATTCGTTCATTAAAAAAAATTTTACAAATTTTCTCCCAAAAAGCCGTAACAGTTGCCAATTGCTCGCTATTTGGAAATAATAATTCTTCATTATTTTGCTGTATAAAATTAAGCAAATCACCTGGCCGCGGCGTCACTACAAATAACCCATCAGGATTATTTATAAAATTAGGCGGGGCTTGCTCTAAGGTATGATGCCCGGTTAGCGAGTCAATGACATTTCCTACTTCTGATTCTTCTTCTTGAACAGAATCATGATTTTTAACACCAGCGATTTTACTGCCTGATTGCATAACATTTTCCTCACTTATTAATATAATTATTCGTTGCGGGTAAATCTTTAAATATTAATTATTACGTGATTTGAGCATTATGAATGAAGCAATAGCGCATGTGGTTGAAGCGTATTTTTAAAATTATTATATTGATAGGCTCGAAATGAGATATACATTCTAACGAATAATGCCAATAAGATCAATGTTTGAGATTGCGCATGTTTGAGATTGTGCATGTCAGTCATTTCGAGGACAACTAACCAATTAGATGTCATCCCGCAAAATACCCGTTCAAGAAACTTGAACGAAGTGATATACTGTCACGGGTATTTGTGCGGGATCCGGTAAAGAGCCTAACAGTTGCAATGATGAAGCCATCTACCAGATCCCGCACAAATGCTCGCAATAGTACATGACTCCGATTAATTTCCTTTGGCGAGCATTTTGCGGGATGACATCGGAGTAGCATATTGTCCTCGAAATGACTGACATGCGCAGGGGTGACACAAGGCAGCATGCACTTATTCCCTTATGTCCTGTCAGATCAAATACAAACGTTCATACATATGTTGACGCCATTGACCGTTCACGGCCTCTCGTAGATACAAGCCTAGGCCGAGTGCTGCGCACTCCACCCAAGTTACAAATACCGTGAACGGGTACATTAAAATTATGATCAATATCAAACAGAAGAGCGGGTGATTTTTACTATATTTTATTATATCATAAAAAATGATAGACTCTCTTATCTAGTGGAAAAACATATGTTCTCTTTTAATAAAAAAATTCTCAATAATATCATTTCAAGTTTTTATTTATTTTTTTTCACCATTTTATTATTACCAACCACCGCGAAAGCCAATGCGAACAACATACTCTCCCACCTACAACAAGCTTACCCCAATGATATCCAATCCGTTAACGAAAATTATATTACTTGGCAAGATGGCACGCGCATGGCAATCGGTGAAAAAAATACAAATAAATCTATGCAAGAAAAATTAGATTTTACTACGCTTTTTGATCAATTAAATGATGCGCCGTATCCGATGGGTAAACCAGTTGATTTTGCTCACTTCAAGCCGGTTAGCGATCCAGGTAGAGTTCGTTATACGCCTTTTTTCATGAAAATGTATGGACAGACTGCTACAGAGGTTAAATCTAAATTAACCACTATTTATTGGATGGAACATAGCTTTGGTAAAAAATACCCGTTGCAAGTCACGACGGTTAATGCAATTAATGAAAAATTGATGCTGATTTCAGATGAACTGGAATTATTAGTGAAACGCCATCCTGAATTTCTTAGATTCTTAGAAAATCCGGGTGGTACATTTCTTTGGCGGAACATAAAAAATACCCATCGTTTAAGTGTGCATAGTTTTGGTATTGCGATTGATATTAATAGTCAGTTATCGAATTATTGGCAAACTGATTTGCAAAAAGCGCATAAACCCGTTTCTGAAAATACAAAGTTAATCTATAAGAACAACGTTCCCTGGGAAATTGTTGAGATATTTGAAAAACACGGCTTTATCTGGGGCGGCAAATGGTATCATTACGATACCATGCATTTTGAATATCGACCGGAGTTATTGGTTAAATAAAATTTAAAATTTTATTCTTTATTCAACAATACCTTCACAAAAAGGAAGGCAGATACTACCTTCCTCTCTCTTTTCTTACTTCTTTCCGCTATTATTATTTGACATGCCTACTGGCGGTGACAAATACTCTTTAGGAATCGCGTCTTCTTTAGCGAAATATATATAGTCGAAATTTACCTCACCTATATGCTTCACCATAAAGTCTTGTAATCCACTCATAAAACCACTGCGCTGAACGTTTACTGAGTCGTTAGGTATCGCGACATTATTTCTATCACGCATATTATAAAAACAACTCATATTTTTCGCATAAGTTTTCCATACTTCGCTGCGCAAATACCATAACGACTGTTCCACTGCTTCTTTGCTACGATCAGGCAACAATTGTAAATCAGTTTCTTTAAGTACTTTAGTAAGTGCAGATTTTGCCTCTTTAAGCCCTGTATCCAACTTACATATCTCAGTTAACGCCGCATGTGCCTCAGTCAATGCTGTCTCCGCCGTGGTGGTGGGCACTACTGGTTGCGACGCGGCTGACGGCAACAAATTAGAAGAAGGTGGTTCCATCCATAAACTGTCCACTCCTCTCCCTCGTTTTCTAAGCGCGCTAGCGGTTGTTGATGAAGAAACAACGGTCAAGTTGCTTTCCGCATCTTTTCCATAGTCCCTAGCAAAAGGTCCAAACATAGATGCCATTAAAGAAGACTCGGCAGAGGATTGCTGGGGTCGCGATGCGGCTGCAGTAGATTTAGCAACAACAACTGGAGCACTGACTTGCTGTTGAGGCGTGTTAATTGACAATGGCATACGGGTAGTCAAATTGCCCGTGCTTATATTTACTGGGTTTGGTTCAGCAGGAAGCACAGTGGTGTTTAATACCACATTAGGTACTGTTATGTTTCCTTCTAACACTCTATCAAAAAATTCTTCATCAACAAGTTTGTTAGGGTACATTTTTGCTACTACATTGATTAAGGCTTGTTTAGCATTAGTTACTAAATTATTAATACGTTCACTATCTTTTTCTAGATTATATCCAAATAAAATATCTCCGACATACGTATCATTCAGGTCTACACCAAATCGTTTATCACAAGATTTTTCTTGAATCCATTTTGCTGTTATTTCCTGATAATCATGGCTTGTAATAAATTTTCCTTTATCACGCTCTAACCTAATAAGCTGTTTTATAAAATCCAAAATAACTGTCAATTTATATTCTGTATTTTCAGAAATTTTATTGGCTTGTTGTAAATTTCCCAAAAATAGCATAAATTGATCTAGTATTTGAATATTTTCATCCGCTGTTCTTACTTGTGGTCGTTCTTTACCAACGAAAGACTTAACCAATAATGCAGCCGTTGACCGTATAGACTTTTTGGGTTGAGGCCTTTTTTGTACCGTAGGAGGTACTGCTTTAGATTGTGATGACGCTACTGCTGCAACAGGTTGCTGCTCAACACCATCTCTTTGTTGTCGCATCCTTTTTGCTTCTTCTACTGCTTGACGTAATGGTGTTAACCAAGTGCCTTGTGTATCGACCGCATTTACAGCAATTAAACGTTCTCTTGGATACTTTGCGTTTATTGCTGCAATAAACAACTGGGTATCTTCACCCTCTACCTTTTCATAACCATCATCAAAAGAAGTCACATCATTATCTTTATTAATGTCAATATCATATTGCGATCTAATACGCTCTCTAACCGTGTCATAAAAATCTGCTTTGTGAAAAAAAGGATCCAGCCGTTTCATTTTTATTGTTGCAATAGCTTGCTGTTCAGCTGCGTCACGCACTGCTAATGACAACCGATTTCGTTCGTCATCCGTTTTAGCGCCAAATTTTCTTTCAAGGATATCATTTTTTTCTGTGGCTACCTCTAGCTTCGAAATATTGCCGTCAGCTAGACCTTGTTTTACATAATCATACCAAAGCTCTTCCCAATTATAAAACATATCTACATCAATACCTTGTGATTTTAAAAATGTTTGGGTTTGCGGATTTTCCACATGTGTATCCCCAGTTGAGATAACAACAAAACCACCTTGGCGTTGAAATTCTTGGATTAAGTTAATAGCTAATTGACCACCATGAATAACTTGGCACTCTTTAAAAAGACCATAATATTTATATCCAGAATTATTATTTTCGGGAAGAGTATAATCAGGATCTATTTCAAACGCTTGTTGTAAATTAAATATTTGATCCGCTTTTACACTTACTTTTTTTCTTCCAGGTTTTTCAATTGTCATGGAACGTGTCGCTCTAACCACATCAAGAATCAACGTACCACGTAGATCCAGCAGTAACAATTTTGGAATACGTTTTACGCGCGGATTAGGTTGTTTAAGCATCCCCACTGGTGATCTTGTAATTGGAACGTATTCCTCAGCAGGTTCGGCAACCACCGCACTGGCCGGCACAACAGATTTAGGTGCTGCTGCGACAGGATTTGCAATTGGCGCGCTTCTTGGTACAGTAGATTTAGATGCTACTACTGCTACAGGTTTAGGTGCTACTACTGCTGCTGCAGCAACAGGATTTACAACTGGAATGCTTACTGCTACAGTTGATTTCATTGCTTGTGCATCTGATAGTCCATTAAGCGCAACAGTCATTGCTCTTTGTCTAACGCCATAATCTAAATTTGCTGGATCTCGCCAGATATCTCCAAATGAACCTTCCAACTTGAGAGCAAAATATAGCTCACCAAAGTGCTGAGCTATTTGCTCTTCTAATTTGTCGACAAGCACATCAGAATATTGGAAAAAAGACATATCTAAATAATTTTGAGTACGCTGATCAATTGGGCGTTCCTGTTTAATTTCTTGTATATAGGCATGATGCGCTTCACATAAACTAAAATATAGATTTTTTTGAACCGGATTAAGACTATCCCACCAGATAGCGGTTGGTTTGAGCTTACCATCTTGCTCCACTGGACGCCAATTATACAATCTTGAAAATTCTGATAAAGTAGCCTTCAGGCTATCATCAAATACAGCATAGTTATAAATACGCTGCTCTAATAACTTGCGAACATATTCTTTAGCGCGTTTTACTTTAATCTCTAACGCTGCTAATTCCGCACTTGGCGCTCTACGTCTATCCTGCGCAGAAAGATACAAACCACGTCGATCAATATCTTCGGGACGGTTTAATGCTTGAGCAAGTATTTCATATAAATCATTATAATCACCTAACTTAGCTTTCTTACTATTTGATAATAAATCTGTGATTACTTCTCCAACCAATGCAGGCATATCTGCATAATTTTCTATTGATCCTTCAATATGTCCGGCAAGAATACCGAATTCACGAGCATTTTCATGAGAAGAACGTAAATTGTTATCTTGTCTACTAGCTGGATCAACAGCTACTCTTTTAGCAAACCCCGCTGCATTTTTCAAAGATACAGTGTGAAGAATTTTTCTAGCATTCTCCATGACCTGTTGTTTAGCAGCAACTACCGCTTCGCTTCCCGCTTCATTTGATAATTCATCATTAAAATAAAATGCAGCATGTTTTCCTTGTGAACCTTCGACAAATGAGCCAATGGGTATATATTGAATGGAACCAGCGGTCGTATATAAACTGGTTGCTGTATTTATTCTTTGGTAACAAGGAAGCAAATTACTTTTGTCACATTTTAAGTTAGGGTTAGCAGATTTTGGTACAGCAATAATCGAAAATGTAATTCTATCAGCAAGCTGCGCTTGACTTTCCTCAAGACGTATTCTTAAAGCTTCTGTTGCATCGTTTAAATTATTTAGGTTTTTTAAATCCACGGGAAT
>DATAXC010000173.1:0-6781 GCA_036266895.1 Gammaproteobacteria bacterium | reverse complement strand
CAATGCTGTTTGATAATGCGCAGCGGTTAACAAGGCTAAGTCTCGATAAACATTCGGTACACGATAGCGCAGGCATAACGTTTGAATTGCTTTTTTTGTATCCGGTAAAGCATGCAGTAACGCAGCAAAGCGTACAATTTTATTCGTCGTTAATTGGCAAGCTTGTTGTAAAGCATGCATGCCCGCATCACCAAGCACTAAATTCGGAAATAAAATCGGCAAAGCATCGCAGGCACTTAAAACTACAAAAAAATATTCTGGATTTTTTTCGCCTAGCGCTCGCATACATTCTTTCCAAACGCGTTCAGCAACTAACGCGTCGACTTCGCCGGCTGCAACCATTTGTTGCATCAAGATCATGGTTTCTGGTGCGACTTGAAAGCCGAGGCGGGCATAGCGGGCTAAAAAACGACCAACACGTAAAATGCGTACGGGGTCTTCTGCAAAAGCGGAAGAGACATGGCGTAACACTTTTTGTTTGAGATCAATTTGACCATGAAAAGGGTCAATTAAAACACCTTCCGCTGTTTCTGCCATCGCATTAATGGTTAAATCACGGCGGATTAAATCATCTTCTAATAGAACATCGGGAGATGTATCGAAAGAAAACCCTTTGTAGCCCAAGCCAACTTTACGTTCAGTGCGGGCCAAAGCATATTCTTCACGCGTAGACGGATGTAAGAAAACCGGGAATTCTTTGCCGACTTGGCGATAACCGAGCGCTAACATGTCTTGCTCGCTGGCACCTACGACGACCCAATCGCGTTCTTTAACGCGCAAGCCTAACAGTTTGTCTCGTACCGCACCGCCTACTAAATAGATTTTCACGTTTTACCACCTTTATCGAATATCATATAATGATATTTATTCAAATCTGTTAGAATCATGATAATTACAATTAATCGCGTTCTATTTTTCAAAGAACGGCTAAAAATAACTTAACATATAACTATATGTCTAACTATATTACCAGGCAGAATTATGAACAATTTTGTTCCAAACAAGCACCAAGGACTCGTTGTATCCCATTTTGGCGCTCAAGTGGCAGTGGAAGCCGAAGATGGGCAAATTTTCCAATGTCAGTTGCACCGTAATCAAACGTTGCCAGTGGTTGGAGATCAAGTTGCTTGGGAATTGACCCAGCATGAAACGGGTGTGATTACGGCGATTATGCCGCGCCGCTCTTTGCTAGCACGTGGCGATGGCCACGGCAAAATGAAGCCGATTGCCGCTAATATTGATTTGATGGTGATTGTCATGGCGCCACCACCTATTTTTTCAGAATATTTAATTGATCGTTATTTGGTAGCGGCGGAATTATTAAAAATCGAGCCAATGATTGTTTTAAATAAAATTGATTTACTCGATGAAAACACCGCACCAGCGGCTTATGCACGTTTAGCGCCTTATCAACGCATTCCGTATTCAACAGTATTATCTAGTGTAGTGCAGGCAGGCACAGGGTTGGTGGATTTAGCTGCTAGTTTAACGCAAAAAACAGCGGTATTACTCGGGCCATCTGGCGTGGGGAAATCATCGATTATTGCGGCATTAAGTGAAAATGAAATACGAATTGGTGATGTCAGCATGAAAGGAATTGGTAAACATACCACGACCGCAACGCGTTTATATCATTTGCCGCAAGGGGGTCAGTTGATTGATTCTCCGGGGGTGCGCGAATTTGCGTTATGGCCAGTGGAAAGGCAAGCGTTATTGTCTGGGTTTAAAGAATTTGCACCGTTTACTGCGCAATGTAAGTTCCGTAATTGTCAGCATGTGGCTGAACCCGGGTGCGCTGTGCAGGCTGCGATAGCTGCAGGTAACATTAGTCCGATTCGTTTTGAAAATTATTGCACGTTATTAAAAGAGAAGTGGTAATTAGTGAACGTATAACGGGTGCCCGGCGTACGAAATAGTAACGAGAATGTTGATCATGCAAAGAAAAACACGCATACGCAGTTTTGTCCATCGCAATAGCCGCATTACGCCTGGCCAAGCCCAAGCGCGCAGCCGACTGTGGCCGCGATTTGGCTTAGATTGGCGAGCGGGTCTACTTGATCTTAATCAAGTCTTTAATCGACAAGCACCGCGCTTTTTGGAAATTGGTTTCGGTTCTGGTCAATCACTCGCGCTATTAGCACAGGCGCATCCTGAATGGGATTTTATTGGTGTTGAGACGCACCGTCCTGGTATTGGCGCCTTATTGTTAGCTGTTGAACAGCAAGGCTTAACCAATGTGCGCGTATACGAAGGGGATGTGATTGATGTGTTATCACAATCAATTCCCGATCACAGCCTCGCTGGCGTACAAATTTTTTTCCCTGACCCTTGGCCAAAGCGTCGCCATCATGTGCGACGCTTGATTCAAGTTGAGTTTGTACAATTGATTACACAGAAATTACTAGCGCATGGCATATTGCATTTAGCTACCGATTGGCAAGATTATGCAATGCACATGGCAGAGGTTTTATCACAAGTGCCTATCTTGAGTAATCTTGCTGCAGCAACTGTGTTTGCTGATGATCGTTCTACATTTCGACCATTAATCACTAAATTTGAAAGACGTGCGCAACGTGAAGGTCGTGCTGTTTGGGAATTGCAATATAGACTAGACAATATCCAGATGCTCGCTTAAGCTGATAAGCTTCTTTTAGCCGTCGAGTACCATTGATACGGGGTTCGCGGTTCGAGCAGAGACCCCGGGTTCCATCCCCGGATGGAACCCGGGATCTTTACTTTATGTATTTGTGAGGATATAACAATGAAAAAAAATAGGATTATTTACGCTGCGGGTACACTATTAGCAGCGAGTATCAGCATGGAAAGTTATGCGGTAGCACCAGGATTATATTTGGGATTAATGCTGGGCCCGGCAACCAATTCTGGCAGTAAGCAACAAGCACAAATACCCGGCTCACCACTCACCACGACAGTCAGCCCGCGTTCCAATCAATTTGGTACACGCGTGTTTCTCGGTTATCAAATTAATCAATATGCGGCTTGGGAAACGGGATTGACTTATTTTTCCAACATTAATTATAACTCTTATGGTGTGCCGACCTGTTCTAATCCGCAAGTCAAAGTTAGAGATTTTGATATTTTAGGAAAAGGGATTTTACCATTTGGCAATGCAGCGATTTTTGGTAAAGGCGGTGTCGCATTTGCTTATGTCAATTCTAGTGGCACACTTAATCCGAATGGATCGAGCGCATGTAGTAGTTCAGATAATGAAACTAAGATTCGTCCATCTATTGCAGTAGGTGCAAGTTATGATCTCTCGCAAAATTGGGTAACCGATATTAGTTGGAATCGGATTTTATTGAGCGGTATTACTGGCAATATTGATTATTATACAGTTGGTATTTCGTATCATTTTGTTGATAAGTATTGTGGCCAGTTCTTGTGTGACGATTGAAGACACGTCTAGAAATTGCTTTTTTGCGCTAGAACTTTGTTGGGCGAATTTTTAAAATGCTCATTTATGAGATATAAACTCCGCTTTTAAAAATTCGCCCGCCTCGTTTCATCGCTATTGCATTCATCTACCCCATAAATATACTTTGCAAATCATTCAAAAATCGTTGGCCGAGCGCAGAAGCACAAAAATGCTCTTCCGCATCTACATCTTCTTGCTCTTGCAATAATCCTTTTTTCTTAGCGATCGCCAACATCGGCTGAATACAATCTCTCGCTAAACCGGTGCGCTGCATAAATATCGTTGTCGAAATACCTTTTGTTAAACGCAATGCATTTAACATAAATTCAAAAATCAAATCCGCTTCTGTTAACAAGCGCGCGCTAGGTCGTAATTTTTCTTTATCCAAACTTAAATAAGCTTGCGGATGTTTGACTTGCGCAAACCGTTGCACGCCGTTTGTTGTTGTGATTTTGCTGTGCGCACCCGCTCCAATACCGAGATAATCACCAAATTGCCAATAATTTAAGTTATGTAAACACTCGCGTTGATGTGTAGCATAAGCCGATACTTCATATTGTGGTAATGCAGCAGTTTGTAATAAGTGTTGCCCAGCTTGTTGCATGTCCCAAATCAAATCTTCTGCTGGCAATGGCGGCGGTTGATGATGAAATAACGTATTTGGTTCAATCGTCAATTGATACCAAGAAAGATGTGTAGGCTGCAAATCCAATACGGTGGATAAATCTTCTAACGCATCATCTATCGATTGTTGCGGTAACCCATACATCAAATCGACATTCAGATTAGTTAAACCAGCTTCTTGCGCAAAGGTAATCGCACGCAAGGCTTGATCGCGATCGTGAATGCGGCCCAGTGTTTGCAATTTACTATTTTGTAAACTTTGAATCCCTAGCGAAAGACGATTAATGCCCGCAGCTCGAAAATCTCGAAAACGTTCATATTCAGTAGTGCCCGGATTCGCTTCTAAAGTAATTTCAATATCAGGAGATAATGGTATACGTTGAGTAACACCGTTAAGAATGCGTGCGATCATCTCACCCGAAAATAAACTGGGGGTGCCGCCGCCAAAAAAAATACTGATCAATTGTCGATCAGCAATCCAGGGTAAATGGACATCTAATTCTTGTAATAATTTATCTACATAAATAGCTTGTGGTAAATCACCCTTGCTTGCATGTGAATTAAAGTCACAATAAGGACATTTTTTTACACACCAGGGCAGGTGCACGTATAAACTGAGTGGTGGTAAGGTAATCATTGGCATAGGGTATGGCTAGGGTTAGAATACGCAGAATTGTAACATAAATTGGAGTATAGTATGAGAAAACGTATAAAAGTGGCTATTACTGGTGCAGCTGGACAAATTGGTTATGCTTTTATTTTTCGTGTTGCTTCCGGACAAATGTTTGGTGCAGAGACGGAAGTGGAATTAAATTTATTGGAATTGGAACAAGCGCTGCCCTCATTGCATGGCGTAGTAATGGAATTAGAAGATTGTGCTTTTCCATTGTTGAAAAAAGTGACAGCTACCTCCGATGTGAATGTGGCGATGAAAGACGTGAACTGGGCGATTTTAGTCGGCTCTGTGCCACGCAAAGCAGGCATGGAACGGTCGGAATTACTCAGTATCAATGGTAAGATTTTTACTGGCCAAGGCCGCGCCATTAATGAGCATGCGGCTAGCGATGTGCGGGTATTTGTCGTCGGTAATCCTTGCAATACCAATTGTTTAATTGCCATGCATAATGCGCCTGCTGTGCCGCGCGAACGTTTTTATGCGATGACTATGTTGGATGAATTGCGTGCACGTACGCAATTAGCGATCAAAGCGAAAGTCGATGTGACGGCGATTCGACAAATGGTGATTTGGGGCAATCATTCTTCTACCCAATATCCTGATTTTTATCATGCTTATATTAATAATAAACCCGTGACAGAAGTGATTACCGATATCAATTGGTTACAAAATGAATTTATTACTACCGTACAACAACGCGGCGCAGCGGTGATTAAAGCGCGTGGCGCTTCTTCAGCGGCTTCAGCAGCGAATGCAGCGTTAATGTCTGTGTATCATTTAGTGCATGATACGGTGTCAGGCGAAGCTTTTTCTGTCGCACATTGTTCACAAGGAGAATATGGGATTGATGAAGGTTTGATATTCTCCATGCCTTGTCGTACTGAAGGCGGCAAGTTAAAAGTGATTACGAGTTGGCAGCAAAATGAGTTTGGCCAACAAAAAATCCAAGCAACCTTAGATGAGTTGCGTCAGGAAAGAGATGCGGTGAAAGCGCTTGGGTTGATAAAGTAAAAAATCTCACGCCCAAAAGGCAATGATACCCATGATCGATAACCCCAAGGCTAAACAGCCGAACTCTAAAAAGCCTTGGGTTTTATCAGTATGCTCATGAAAGTGAATATGATGTAACGTAGAAATATATAAAAACACGCCAGCAGCAAATGCATTGAAACAGGCAGTAATCATCGCTTTACCGGTAATGGTGGTGTAAACATCTGTCGCAGCGCCTAAGAAAATACCGAGTGGGGTCATCAGCGAAAAACAAGCGACAATCAAGACAATGCGTTTAAAAGAAAGATGATGCCGCATTAACGTAATGCATAAGGCAAAACTTTCTGATCCTTTGTGTGCAATAATCGCAATAAACATCATCAGCGCTTCAGCGCTGCCACCAATACCGAGTGCCATGCCTTCTGTCAGCGCATGAATAATTAAAATGATGGCTAAGACATAGGGAATGGTTTGTTTGTGATCAAATAATGCGGTGGTTAGCGATAATCTTTCTAAAAATAATAAAAGTAAAAACCCACCCATACAAATTGCTTCAGCAATCGGAAAGGCAATTTGCGGGCTATATTCATAAAAGAGGTGGATAGAAGAGGGCAGCATATGAAAAAAAGCGACGCCCAAAAAAATACCACTGGCTAACGCTTCACCCAATTCAAACGATTCCGCATGTTTCACGCGGCCTTTGGTTTTAATCGGGTAAATTAATGTGGCAAGGCTGGTCAACAAAATGACTAAAGCTGCTATGGATTTATAAAAAAATAAGCTCACAAGTTGTCCTAAGTTTTACCTGGTGATGGTAAGCTTTTTTGGGTAAAAGTCAATGTTGGGGGAAGGGGTGTAAAATTTAATGCTAGCGCTTGCTATTAATGCTAGCATATGCTAGCATTAAATTAACAGAGGAGGGAATGTGTATGCCAAGCTTAAGTGTTAGAAAATTAGAGAAAATTGCTTATGAGCAATTACGGTTGCGCGCAGCTCAGCATGGCGTTTCTATGGAAGAAGAAGCACGCCAAATTATATATCAGGCAGTATCAGCA
>DATAXC010000154.1:0-5058 GCA_036266895.1 Gammaproteobacteria bacterium | reverse complement strand
AATCTCTATCTAATCGCTGATGTTCATGATACAGTCCAATTGCATGACCAATTTCGTGCATAACACTTTCCACATCAAATCCAGTATTTTCGCCATTTCTACCAACGTTGCAATTAATAAGCTGTTTACCCCCTTGTGAAGATTGTCTCCCAACTGGCGATTCACAAAAATTACATGGTTGATTATTATTTATTTTCATACAGGTGTTACTTGCAGCTGTATTCCAAGTGAATTCAACATGGTTAACATAGTCGGTTGACAGTGTATTCTTAGCAATAAGCTGAAAACCTGTTTCACTTGTAACAGCATTCCACTCACTTATAGCCATTTGAATTATCTGTATTTGATCACGAGTAAGATTTCTGTTATCAATCGCATACGGAACTATCGCATTTGGCCACAAAAATTTAGCAGATTTATACTCTCCTAGTAAATCGATTATGTTTCCCCCACCATCTAAACCAGATGAAATATATAATTTATAATCGCCATCAGATAAGAAAGATAATCGCATATGACTCTTCTTCAAGAATTCTCGTAAAGCTATAGTATTAGATAAAATGTCTTCAGGAATACCCTCAATATTATCTGTTTCTATTGATTGGTCTTCATCAGTACTTATTTTAATATTCGCAGTTAATTGGCCATCTTGATTTATTATTAATTGAACTTCCTTGTCATTAATTTGCCAAATTTTTAACAAGTTAGTCTTTTGACTGTCAAAAAACCCTAAATTAGTTAATTGATTGGTAGTTTTCATAAAATCTTCCTTTAAGATTCTCATATAAAAATGATTTGTACCTGTATATTAAAGAATTATAGCCATCTGTTCAATTATTTACTAGTCTTGCCACAGCCATAGCCTTATGCTCCGGCGCAAGATGAGCATAACGCAATGTCATCTTAATATCTGAATGGCCTAATAATTCTCTAATTGTATTTAAATCAACTCCTAGCATTGCTAATTTACTTGCAAAATGATGACGCAAATCATGCCATCGAAAATTTTTTATCCCTGCTATTTTTAATAGCTTAGTCCAAGATTTTCTAACATTATTAAATTTTCTTTTTTCTTTATTCGCAAATATCAACTCTTCATTTTCATTCTGTTTTTTCCACTGGGTCAAAATATTCAGAGCTTCCTTATTTAAAGGTATGTGACGTGTTTTATAGCTCTTTGCTGTATTCCCACGAATACTTAAAATTGCTTTATCGAGATCGATTTCTTCCCATCTTAAACTAAATAACTCTCCCTGCCTTATGCCAGTATTAATTGAAAGAATGACCATTGGTTTTAAATGATCTGCAAAATGGAGATTTTGCAAATTGGGAAGCAGCTCATAGTTTCTTTCCCTTCGCCAATTATTTCCCTGTTCACGAATAGCCCTTAATTTTTCTTCACGATTATCTAGTACCACTCTAAGTTGCTTTTCCTCTTCTTCCGTTAAGTATCTTACTTTTGCTGCATTATCAACTTTAAGTAATTTAAAGTTTTTTAATGGATGTATCTCAATAAATCCCCATTCAACAGCTTTTGACAAAGCTGCTTTAAATGTAGCTATGTCAACATTGACTGTTTTAGCAGTGCATCCTGCTTTGATTCGTTGTATACGCCATTGATCTATTAATATAGAAGTAATATCAGAAAGAGGTTTTTTACCAAAGAGTCCGTAAAAACATCTTTTAATCCGAGCTAACGTGCGAAAAGCATCTTTTCTATGAGCTTGAACCCATTGAGTATATTCAGTTTCAATAAATAAATGGAGAGTCATATTTTTGCTTTTTTTAACTGCCCTAGGGTCCATACCATTTACCACATCTGCTAATACTTCTCTTGCCTTATCCCTTGCTTGCATGGGGGTTAAAACCCCTGCCTTTCCCAATGTAAGCCGCTTTCCTCGTCCATATTCACACATGTAAACTAACTTACCGCTTACATTGACCCTTACAAGGAATCCAGTTAACCTATCATCACGAACATCATAAGGTTTATCTTTAGGTTTTAATTTTGCTATTACATTGTTTCCTATAGTTGCTAGCATATGTTTGTGTCCCAAAAAATGAAGTGCAAATGAAGTGCGATTTGAGTGTACCAATATATACAGAAATGTACAATATTACACAATAATCATGGAACAAAATACTTCTTAACTAATTAATTATTAAAACTTTTTTGTATAAACCTGTTTAAAATGGTGCAAAATGATTCACTAGTAAAATTGGACTCATAATCCTTTGGTCCTAGGTTCAAGTCCTAGTGGGCCCATCATAAATAATTGATAATTAATAGGTTATTTATGAACCTGGGATGACGAAAAAATCTGGTGGAATTTGATAGGACTATAGCTGGAAAGACAAGAAATCTTTTCTTACTCAAAATGATAAAAAATAGGTTATAATTCAGATATGGTTCTTTGCCTAACGGCTTGGAACGTACAGAGGCCTCGATCGCTGAGCCAGCATAGCAAATCAGCGATCGCTTATTCCCCTTACTTCTGCTAAACCCCACTTTGGTGAATTTTTAATTTTATTGATACTGTGGTCAGCAACATACGCTGTAACAAAATCAGCTGCCTCTAACTTTCCATTTGACTTGGGAGCTTTCATCCATATGACAACAACAAAATCATCGTAAACCACACTAACTCTACGACTATTGTCATAAACCTTATCATCCTTGTTCCAACCCTGATAAAGCTCTGCCTTAGGATGTTCTAGCGTTGCTCTTATCCAATCAATAATTTATGATGTAATTCTTGCTCAAGATGCGTAATAACTTCAAGTTTAGCATTACTCTTAGTTCCATCATTCATTTTAGCGCTTACCACACCAAGTAAGAAATCGGTGAACTGTATCAATGCAACCTGATGTGAAGGTAAGGCTTGTATAAAATCAATCCTTGCTGTGAGATTAGCCTTTGAAAGGCATTCTGCTAATACTTTCAATCTTAAAGGGTCACGATTAGTTTTTGTATCACAGAAAATAGTGTACGAGTTTAAATCAAGAATCCAATGATGTAGTAATTGATAATAGAATTTGTAAAAGCCTAATTCCTTATCATGATTATGCCAACCCAAATCCACTTTGCTAGATTCAATTGCTATACATCTAAAACGCAGTTTATCTTGGTAAGAAATAAACAAATCAACAAGCCCAAGATAGAAATCCTTCTTTGAAGGTGAGATTTTACTCCACTTTATTTCACCCCAGGCAGAATGCTTTTGACGTAATTGGGCAATACCAGCTTTAACATCTTCTCGAATGTCAGCAGGCAACCAAAGACTGCCAATCATAAAATATTGTCCAGATTGTTTTTTTGCGATCAAGTCTTGCCGACTTTCATCGCAATAGACCTCGAAATCCATAGTTAGCCCTATCGCTGCATAGAAAATAGTTGATTGTAGAGAATCTAGATTTGCCACAAAATATATTAATATTGTGTGGCATTGTCCAGAGAAAAATGACCACACAATATCTGTGTTGAAACTCTTATAATATAACGAAAAACGTTATGTTATAAGAGTTTCAACACAGATAATCACTAAAATTATTGCCAGTGATAATAACTAGCGATCAATTTAAGCGACTCCCTGATAAATCCAAATTGTGGATAATTTTTTGCGTTCCATTCAGGCGATATATTAATCATAATAACCGCACCATTTTTCCCATCTAAGCTGCCAATCATTAAAGTCAGATAACCAATATTATTACCAGAATGCATAAAATAATATCCATTCACATGTTCATTTGCATTTTTGTCACTGATAAAAAACCCGAGGCTACGCGTCGGGGTGCTACTCGGTGTTACCATATCTAGTGCAATTTTTTTTGCTATTAAGCCATGCTGATTATTGAGACTCTTTTGAACCGCAATAATAAATCTCGCCAAATCAATCGGCGTAGTCCAAAGCAATCCTGTTGCATAAATTGGATTGGT
Source organism: Gammaproteobacteria bacterium (assembly GCA_036266895.1). Taxonomy (GTDB): domain Bacteria; phylum Pseudomonadota; class Gammaproteobacteria; order DSM-16500; family DSM-16500; genus Aquicella. The sequence continues at coordinate 1,118 of DATAXC010000154.1, read as the reverse complement.
AATGGGTGCTTGGAGAAAGCGCTTATGATTAACATCATAAGGTAAGGCAACTTTGTCTGATTTGTGCAGAAATAATTGGTTATCGAATTCGCTATCTGTCATCTTTAGCGGTATAAAAATTTGTTTATGCATTAATTCAGGATAACTTTCATTTGTTACATCTTCCAAAAACATTTGCAAGACAGCATAACAGCCATTGCAATAACTATATTGCACACCTGGTTTCCTCATCACCTGCAACGGTGGATTTGTCGCCGGCGGCTGGCCAAGAAAAACTTGCGTGAGCGTGGGTAATTTAGCATTGTATGAATATCCACCATCGGGGTAGGGATCACTAATAGCAGCAGTGTGATTTAATAACATGCGAATCGTGACTGGCTGTTGCGCAGTAAATCTATTTTGTGGAATTTTCCAACGTTGCAAATAATCATTCACTGGTGCATCCAATGATATTTTATATTTATCTAAAATTTGTAAAACGGCAACTGAAGTAAATGCTTTTGTGATAGAACAAGCCTGAAATAATGTATCTACCGTCACAGGTCGCTTAGTTGCCAAATCAGCATTACCTAAAGTATCTGTACATAACAATTTACCGTCACGCACAACCACAATGGATGCACCTGGTATATGATATTTGACAAGTAATTTTGCTATATCTCGCTGTAAAGAATCAGGACAGTTACTGCTTGCCGACGCAGAAACAACTGTATTGAAGCTTATCAAAATAATCAGTATACAAATTCGTCTTACTGATACAAGCTTCATCCTAATCTCCAACCCTAAAATTTTCTCATCATTCGCTTCATAAACGCATCAAACAAAGGGACAGTAAAAGCAATTTCACCATATGAGGGACTATAAATTAAGCCTTTACTAATCAACTGATCACGCACAGATCCTAAATCAGTAACTTGTTTACCAAGCACTGTTGCAATCTGTCCAGAAGCATATGGTCCCGCACCTAATTCAGCCATGGCTCTAAGATATTGTTTTTGCATAGGTGTGAGTTGATCGAAACGTACTCGAAAAAAACTAGCATCAAGATCAGCTAGTGCAAAAATGGTAGCTTCTTTTGCATGCTCTGCTGTAATAGGTGATGCTGGTGCAACATCCCA
>DATAXC010000136.1:0-7851 GCA_036266895.1 Gammaproteobacteria bacterium | reverse complement strand
ATGTAGCAGGCAAAAATCCATTTTGTAAAAGCAGGCGGTTCAATAATGCTATTTCAAACGTTCTACCATTTGCATCACTAAAAGGATGTAAACCTTCGAGTCCATAAATTAATTCAATTATAGTGTTAAGCTTAGCATCTTCATCTACAGATGAAATTATATTTCTATTATATTGCTCCACTAAGTCGATTGCTTTTATTTCCAAATCTTCAGGATATTGTGGTGCCATATAGCAGCATTGCTTCTTTCGTACCTGTGCCAATATGAGGACTGCCATTTGTTCATTGGTAACTTTAATGCGGCCATTGCGCCATTTTTTGATAGTTGCTGAACATATTCCTGAACCGGGAATAAGACTCCTTGGTGGATTACCACTGCTTGGATCAGGTCTACCCAATATTGGTCCATGACCAGGTTGCCACTTCTTTGCTTTCTCATCTTCATCCATTTTATTTAATAGTTCAATGATTCCATCTAGCGTAGTGGTAGTCGGGTCAAGCAGCCAGCCTGCTGGTTTACTACGAAATTGACCAGGGCGATTACCCTTTTCTAAGTTTTGAACATTTTCGCTGCAAGTTCGATGTAATTCTTTAATATAATCAACGGTAAGTAGTTGAATATGTAAATCCTTAATAGCTATGCCCAAGCCAGTAAAAAGCGCCTTTAAACAACCAGGTTCTCGTTGCTCATAGCCTAACCACCCTTGTTCAAGTACATGACGCTTTCCATCCACAACTAAACGATATAGTTCAGAAGAAGGATATTGACTAAGTGCTACTAGTACTTTTAATAGTATATAGTTACGCATATTTTCTCCAATAAAATGATAAAATTATAAAATTATAAAATTATAACAAATAATCATTATGGGAATATTAAGAAGCAAATTTTTTTTTGGGATACCGAATTGAAATATTAATTAATGTCGGGGTCATATTAGGGTCATGCTTGACTTGTTGATATTTTGAGAGTTGGCATCAAGTAAACAATGGGGTTAAATTAATATTATTTTCTGAATCTCTGGTCGACAATATTCAGCCTGACCCGCTTCAACGATTAAATTATCACGCCAGCAAAAATTAGCTTTGCTGTGTGTATGACCACATAACACTAAAAATTCAATTCCTGGATTTTCTTGAGCAATCGCAACTAACACATCACCCATTACCTTTGAACTAAAATAAGGCAACCAATCATCGCCGCTTATTTCACCTTCATGCATGCAAGCTTCTTTAAAAGGGGGGACGTGCGTTAGCACAATTATTTTTTTTGGATTTTGGCTGATTGCTTGTTCTAAATCAATTTGCAGTCTTCTAGCATCCTCATCAGCTAGCTGTTGCATTTTTTCAAGCAATTGATATTTACCAAGTATTTTTACTTGAAATAAATCGGCAATCATTCTACTGTCATTAAGAACAACACGACTGTTCTGATAATCACCTAAACGCCCATCAGCCCATCCATCTTGGCCAATTAAAAACGTATCGTTATCTAATTTCTGCACTCCTGATGCTGGCAGCCAATATAAGTTATCATGCTTTTTAGTTAAGGCTGTCATTGCATCGCGCACTTCATAAATTTGACCTTTGTAATAATCGTGGTTGCCTAATATGAAATAAATCGGTTTATTAATATGATTTACCATCTCACTCAATATATCTGACAAACTGGGTGCTTCCGCAATATCACCACTAATTAATACACCATCACATTTGGTCGTTACAATTTCTTGATAGAATTTTTGACGTGCAACATCATCTATAAAATTCAGGTGAATATCTGTTAGCCACGCAATCTTCATAAAGCTATCCATCAATCATGATCTGATTAATACGACTTATAACAGTTTGTACATTATTCATCGTAGCTGGGCCATCATTGAAAGCGGCAAATCACATCATCTTCCATGGACTTTTTAAACCCTTTCTCAATAAGTTGGCTTTCAAATTTGTGATACTCTACTAGTGAAATAACATCAATAATGCAATCAACATACCAACATCTCATAAAAAAGTGGATCAGGATGCTTAGTAATAGCCAGACACGTTTAAACGCTTTATACCAGCATTTACCTCTGATGGACACATGCATAAAAGTCTCGCTAACTCATTTTGAGTCAGCTCTTCAAGGGAATGACCTTTAGATAAAGTCATGATTGACAATATCTTCAAAAGTATCACTATATCCTGTGGCTTTAGCATAGTTTAATTCCTGCCTAGGCTAGATATTAGTAGTATAATACATCTATTTGCGATTCGCGAATCGCGAACACTGTGGGATATTGGTTCAATTAACGCCACACTATGATAAACTATAAAATCACCTTTATAACATGGAAGTTTCTAACATGCTGAAAATCTATGCAACTCGCTCCTCCTTGGCCATTCTCATCAGTGCGATTGCACTGAGCACTTCCGTTAGGGCAGAAACAAAACATTATATTGCACCCTATACCTCCACAAAAAAATCTCTTGAAACGGCGACACCTGAAATGGTGCTGCAAAATTTGATGGCCGGTAATACGCGCTTCATCAATAAAGAAGTCATTCATCGCAACCTGTCTAATCAAGCAATCGTGACAAGTCTGAAAGGGCAGTTCCCATCTGCATTGGTTTTAAGCTGTATGGATTCACGCGGTGCACCCGAAATAATACTTGATCAAGGTATCGGTGACATCTTTACGGTACGTCTTGCTGGTAACGTGATTGACAGTGATCAGCTTGCGGGCATCGAGTATGCCACGAAAATAGTGGGTAGCAAGCTGATTATCATTATGGGTCACACTCAATGTGGCGCTGTATCTGGTGCCTGCCAAAACGTAAAACTTGGTAACCTGACGCAACTGCTCGATAAGATTCAGCCCGCGGTCAGTGATATCCGTAGCCAGCAAGATGGCAAGTTAGACTGTGCCGATAGCAAAACCGTAGATTTAATCGCAAAGAAAAATGTACTGAATATGATGCGGCTCGTTACTGAAGGCAGTCCAATTGTTATGGATTTGGTTGCTAACAAACAAGTCATGATTGTTGGCGCAATGCAAAATATAAATTCTGGAAAAGTCACCTTCTTTGATGGCACGGGCAAAGAAATCACAGCTAAAAATCAAAAATGAACTAAGATGGTTAATGACCAGCTTGACTACAACCATTCGCTATTAAAAAGCAAGTACGCGGCTTGCTTGTAGGAGGCATTACACTTGGAGAACCATCTGGTTGGTAAAGTATCATTTTGATTTTCTTGCCACCGGGACGTTTTTGTAACACGATCATAATGAGTAAAAAGATCAAATCTGAATTAATATACCATAGGCAAATAGGCCTCAAAAAGAGCCGCCATCAAAATCATCAGTAAAATTAAAGTCAATTTCTTCGGTTGCCTAACTCAATAGCCAGCAGCAAAGCGCAAAACATCTAAAAATGAAAGCTCTTTCTTCTGTTTAGTTAAAGTAGGCGTCGTGAAATTTGGCATAGTATTTTAACCTCTAAAACTAAATAATTTTCACCCATGGTACTTTTACTGATATTAAACCGCACCCCTTTCTTGGTTTATCTGAATCGATTTAATTCTATTTTTAGCGTTAATAAAATGTAATTTTGACATAAAAAAGCCTTAGTCTATTTTATTTATTTGTACACAATAACCGGTAAGTATATAAGACGGAACAATCGAAGTATAGGTGAGATCAACACAAAAAATCGGGAGTCACTGTAACTTCTTCCAGTATTTCAGCATTATTTAATTTTTTAGGATCTGCACTGAAAAGGCTATTAGCAAGTAAAGAGTAATTAGCAAAAGCAGGTTCATTCTTTTGCACTGCACGCATTGGAGCAAGAGCGGTAACAGACTGAGATTGAGATGTTAGCTGAGGTTCGGATGAGAGCCGTTCTTCTTCTCTTAATTTATTAATGATCTGACTCGTTGTCGGCCGAAAGGTAGGATCAGCATGGCAGCAAATATTAATAAATCGTAATCCTGTTACATCATACCCAGGCGAAACACCTAGTTCATAGTTTCTTCTTCTATTAAAAATCTGCGCAGAAATTTCTCTTTCGTTTTTTTTCTCAGCTCGCATTGAAGAAATAACGTACCAAAAAGGCAGTTGACGAGTTAAAATTTCCATTAATAGAATGCCGAAACTAAACACATCGCTTGCTTTGGTAGGAGGAATAACATTTATTTGTAAATTTTCGGGTGCAGACCACAGCAAGGTGCCAGCACGACCTACTTCAGAAGCAGCATAAGGCGTAGCCTTGTGTGGTGAATAAGTCAAGCCAAAATCAGCTAGTTTTATCTTTCCCTGACTATTTAATAAAACATTATGGCTTTTGATATCGCGATGGATAATATCATAACCATGTAAATGATCTAATCCCTGGGCGATAGCCAAGGCAGCACGATAATAAAAAGCAAGGTCGATGCTCTCAGTTGATCGGTACAAAACATCGTAGAGTGACCCTTTATCCATGTATTCCATCACAATCATGCTGGTAAACTGATAAGGGGTTTCCACTTCCCTGGCCATGCCATATGCCGTGATAAGATAAGGATGAGGTTGATCTAACATGACACTAATTTCTTTGTTAAATCTATTTTTATTTCTTTCTTCCTTGACAATACGCGTTATTATGTCATCAGTTTTATTATTAGATGGATATAATTTCTTGATAGCAACAGGCGGGCCATTATATTTGTTATCTTTGTCATTATATTTGCCAAGAAATACTTTACTAAATCCGCCTTCACCTATTTTGTCTCCTATCTGCAATTCAGATAAAGGAATAATATTGACTTTTACTTGTAATTGATCTTCTGCGTTTTGTCTTTTGTATCTTAACGATTGCACCGCTCTTTCCCCACCAAGGTCATTGGCAAGAGAAATATTTTTTTGACACCAGGATAAGAAATTTTCTTGCTCTATTTGTTGTCCCGAATATTCTTTAAATAGATTTATCATGATTTCGACAAAAGCAGTGCTTGCTGTGATGAATAAAGCGCTATAGATCGCATCAGCGCCCAACATGCCTTTACTAATAATGTGATTCAACTTAGCCTGTATTTCATTGGGGAGTTGCTTTACGAAAATCTCCAGCGCCCAAACTACCGTATTTTTTTGTAATGCCTCATCATTTTCTAAAATTTTTTCTGTTAACTTTGGTACTGTACTAAGAAAAATAAGTAGATCCAATAAAAATTGAATAACCTGTGGTTGATATCTTTCTAAACCTCGAGAAAAAATATTTAATTTTTTCCCATCATAAGTAAGAGAAATAGAAAAAAAATTATTTATACAAATAAGTATGAACATATTTTTATCTAAAATATTTCTATCTTTGCTTATCAACCCCATTAATTTTTTTGCTTGCTGAATATCGAGTGTGGCTGCCAATAAACAAGCATCAACCAACCGGGAATTTTTGTGGTTTAGAATCAAATTTTTAAAATCCGGATTATTTAGTAAGACCCATAATTTTTCATCGATTCTGTCATCTAGGGGATTTTGTTGTTTCAATAATCGACGAGTTTCTTGAAATAACACAGGAAAAGGTATAGAGGGGCCTGCATAACTAGATAAAACTAGATTATAAGTGTCTGTGCAAATATCATTAAAGAATTGATCGTAGCTAATGACGTTATCAGGTGCTGTATTCGGTTCACGATCAGCTGTATTAAGTGTAGGTGCCTGGTTGTCCACATGTAGCATTTTTTTATAACCCTCTCGTTTTTGTGTATTAATTATACACAATTAATGGGAAATGGCAAGCGTATTTTATTCATATTTTGCAGGGGTAGTAAAAGAAAAAAACGTATGCTATTGATTTAAATTATAATTATCTAGAATTAATTTATATTCAAACTTAATACAGCCGATCCATGCGGTGTAGCCTAGATTCCGCGCTGCGTACTCCACTCGTAGACAATATGCTACTCAGATGTCATCCCGCAAGAAGAGTATCTTGTTATCCCGCAAAATGTCCGCTCAGGAAAATGACAAGATACTCTTCTTACGGGATGACATCTTATTAGTTAGTTGTCCTCAAAATGACTGACATGCACAGTGATGACAATTTTTGTAAAATCATCACCAAACTACATGTCTTGTCAGATCAAATACTCGTGACTTCTGTATAAGGCTATGACACACCAATGTTGCAGGGTCGCAGGAGCGGTTCCGTTTGGCAGGCTACCTGCATCTTCTTCTCTGCGTATGCGATGTTTCTGCTTTTCTAACTTCCATTATAAAGGTTACTTGAATACTATAATGAGTAACATATATCAAACTCAGCCAGGAGGCACCCATATGGAAACTGCCATTCTAATAGTCGGTGCTGGCCCAACAGGGCTAGTCCTCGCACTGTGGTTAGCACAATTTGGCATAGCTTCACGCATTATTGATAAAGACGCGGGCCCTGGTGAAACTTCTCGCGCGATGGGTGTACAAGCGCGCACCTTAGAACTTTATCAACAAATTGGACTCGCTAATGAAATAATTGAAAAAGGCATTAAAGCGAATGTATTTAATATTCGCAAAAATGGGCGTCGCACTTTTTCATTCCAATTGGGCGAAATGGGAAAAGGTCTGAGTCCATTTCCTTATCTGCTATCCTTCCCGCAAGATGATCATGAAAAAGTTTTAATTGAACATTTACAACAAGTCGGTATCACTGTAGAACGAAATACAGAATTAATCGATTTCAGCCAAACGACAGAGCATGTGCAGGCAATATTAAACACTAAACAAGGTCTTGAAACCATTAAAATAGCCTATTTATGCGGTTGTGATGGTGCACATAGCATCATCCGAGAAATGTTAAAGATTGGCTTTCCAGGCGGAACTTATTCACAAATTTTTTATGTTGCTGATGTAAAAGCCACTGGTGAAGCCGCTAATGGTGAAGTACAAATGGGTGTTAGTCAGCAAGACTTTTGCTTAGTGCTGCCTGTTCGCAGCAGTGGCTCTTTACGTTTGATTGGTATTGTGCCGCCTGATAAAGAATTCAAAGAGAATATTACTTGCGATGATATCCAATCTGCTGTGAATCGTGATACTAAATTAACAATTAATACAGTTAATTGGTTTTCTACTTATCATGTACATCACCGCATTGCACAGCAATTTAAACAAAATCGCATTTTTTTGTTGGGTGATGCCGCACATATCCATAGCCCGGTAGGCGGCCAAGGCATGAATACGGGCATTGGTGATGCCATCAACTTAGCTTGGAAAATGGCTGCCGTATTACAAAATCGTGCGACTGCTGATTTACTAGAAAGTTATGAAATTGAACGCATTAGTTTTGCTAAACAACTTGTTTCATCAACGGATAAAGCATTTCAACTGATGACTAATAGCGGTATATTAGGAAAGTGTTGGCGCGGTGCTATTTTTCCCTTTCTTTTGCCTTTGCTATTACAATGGCAAGTCGTCAGCCGTTATCTTTTTAAAATTATTTCACAAATCGAAGTAAAATATCGTCAAAGCCCACTAAGTCAGGGTCATGTAAACAAGATTCATGGCGGAGATCGATTACCTTGGGTAAAGTATGCAGATACAGATAACTTTGCATCACTGCAATTACTGGATTGGCAGGTGCATATCTATGGTATAGCAACTGCCGCAATTAAAAATATACTGCAAAAATTGCATCTTACACTGAATGTATACCCCTGGGATAAACAAGCAGAAAACGCTGGTTTGCAAAAAGATGCCATGTATCTGATTAGGCCGGATGGTTATACTGCTTTGGTGTGCGCGAATCAAGATGCGCAGGTGTTAGAAAATTTCTTAACACGTTATAAAATTATTTCACGAAAAAAAGGGGATGCTTAACGCAATAGTGTGAACATTTTTGT
>DATAXC010000102.1:0-6327 GCA_036266895.1 Gammaproteobacteria bacterium | reverse complement strand
GAAAGAATCACAAGTATTAGACAAAGTAGCTTTAGTGTATGGGCAGATGAATGAACCACCAGGTAACCGTTTGCGTGTAGGCTTGACTGGCTTGACCATTGCCGAAGGTTTCCGTGATGAAGGCAAAGATGTGTTGTTATTTGTAGATAACATTTTCCGTTATACCTTATCCGGTGTCGAAGTTTCTGCTTTATTAGGCCGTATTCCTTCTGCTGTTGGTTATCAACCTACCTTGGCTGAAGAAATGGGTGTATTGCAAGAACGTATTACTTCTACTAAAACCGGTTCGATCACCTCAGTACAAGCGGTTTATGTACCGGCTGATGACTTAACCGATCCTTCACCAGCCACCACGTTTGCTCACCTTGATGCAACCGTGGTGTTATCGCGGCAAATTGCAGAATTAGGCATTTATCCAGCGATTGATCCATTAGATTCTACCAGTCGTCAGCTAGATCCATTGGTAGTCGGCCAAGAACATTATGAAGTTGCCTTGGCAGTGCAAAAAACCTTACAACGCTATAAAGAATTGAAAGATATTATTGCGATTTTGGGTATGGATGAATTATCAGAAGAAGATAAGCAAATTGTTGGTCGTGCGCGCCGTATTCAACGGTTTTTATCACAACCATTCTTTGTTGCTGAAGTGTTTACCGGCACACCGGGTCGTTATGTTTCTATTAAAGATACGATTCGCGGCTTTAAAGGTATTTTGAATGGTGAATATGATCATTTACCGGAACAAGCATTTTATATGGTGGGTTCCATAGATGAAGCGGTAGAAAAGGCTAAAACATTATGACACGTGCAATGCTACGCTTAGACATTGTCAGCGCAGAAAAGCAAATTTTTTCTGGTGATGTAGAAATGGCGTTTGTCACTGGCGAAATGGGTGAATTAGGCATTGCACCAGGCCACTCACAATTAATCACTGTGTTAAAACCAGGTTATGTGCGTGTCATGCTGCCAAATAAAGAGGAAGAAGTTTTTTATGTTTCTGGCGGCATGTTAGAAGTTCAACCTTATATTGCTACTATTTTAGCGGATGAAGCGTTACGTGCTGATGATATTGATGAAGCAGCTGCATTAGCAGCAAAGGAACAGGCAGAAAAATTACTAGCAGGGAAAATGTCCGCAATCGATTTAGCAAAAGCGACTGCCGAATTAGCGGAAATTGCTGCGCAAGTGCGTGCTGTACAACGACTTAAAAAGCGCGCTAAGGGTGAACGGTCTTAGTTATGGGCGTAGTAGCAAATTTTGCAGATAGTAAACGCTTTACCTATCCGCATACACATTATACGATTTGTGATAGCTTGATGCGTTACGCTGAGTTTCTCGGCTATGGCGAAACACATATTAAAATTGATCAAAAAACCGGTTTAAAAGCGATTATCGCGATTCATAATTTAAAACGCGGCCCGGCGATTGGCGGTTGCCGTATGGTCGCTTATTCGCATGTCGATAAAGCCATGGAAGATGCGTTGCGTTTAGGCTACATGATGAGTTTTAAGGCGGCGATAAATAATTTACCGCATGGTGGTGCGAAAGCGGTTTTGATTAAACCGCCGGTGATTAAAGATCGTGAAGCGTATTTCGAAAAGTTTGGTGAATTCGTTCATGAACTCGGCGGCCGCTATATTACCGCGATTGATAGCGGCACGAATATGACCGATATGGACATTGTTGCTAAACGCACCCCGTATGTGACTTGTACCACTAAACAAGGCGGCGATGAAGATCCTTCGCCAATGACTGCGATAGGCGTGTTACGTGCGATTGAAGCAGCCGTTAAATTCAAATTACATCGAGATTCATTAGCAGGTGTACATGTCGCCATTCAAGGTGCTGGCCATGTGGGTTATTGGTTAGCAAAAGATTTGCATGAGCGCGGCGCGCGTTTAACGATGGCCGATATTAATTTGCCGGCATTACAAATTTGTGTTGAACAATTTGGCGCGACGATTTGCCCACCAGAAGCGATTTATGATGTTGAAGCCGATGTATTTGCGCCATGTGCTTTAGGTTCGGTATTAAATCGCGATACGATTAAACGCTTACGCGTGCCGATTGTCGCAGGCTCTGCCAACAATCAACTTGCGCATCGCCATTATGGCAGCTTGTTGCATGAGCGTGACATTTTATATGCCCCCGATTTTTTGATTAACGCGGGTGGTTTAATCCATGTGGCAGTGTTATATGACCATGGTGATATACAGCGCTCGTTACAACAAATTGATCAAATCTATGAAACAGTTTACGATATTTTCGAACGCGCAGCCCATGAAAACCGCTCAACCAATGATATTGCTGAAGCAATCGCGTTAGAACGATTGAAATAAAAATATGCACGAAATTCGTTTAACTAAAGTCCTTGTTAACAATATAAAGATACGCATGTTTCTTTTTAATGTTTGCGTTTCGATTGAGACGAATGCGCTTGATCGACAAGAATTTTCGGAAATACGCGCTTTATTAAATCAAACGATTAAACATTCTAGCCAAGCCAGATGGGAAATGTCGTTAAAAACAAACAATATCGTCCGTTTTTATTATTGGGAAGAAACGCTGGCTGATATTTTTGCTAGTACACAATCCATAACAGAAAAAAATGCTGCAGCACATGCTTATTTGAATACTGTAGCATATACGAAGACGGGTCAACCGACTAGGTGGACAAATAAAGATCTGATTTGGCAAGAAGCGATGCTCTCATTTAGTCACGTGATTGGCATGCCTGACTTGATGCGGTTTTTATCGTTATTAAATCCACCACTTTATGAACAAAAATTTGGCACATCGAAGAACGTCTTGGCTCTATTTAGGGCCGCTTCTTTTAATCAAGATATTCCTGCTGATCAACGTATTGAATGCTTCAAATATTATTTTAATATCGCATTTCTCTATTTGGTTGACTTATATAATAGTAAGCATATTTCTGCAGCAATAAAGGCAGATCTTCAAGGATGTTTACAACTGATTACTATCTATCAACAGCTTCCGATAGAGGGGGTGATTGTTGCGCTGGCATTGCCGATGCGCAGTGTTTTCCGCGCGCTTTGGTTGGCAGGTGCTTTTGGTGCTGAAGAAAAATATCAGGAGATTGCTCTGCCTAATCGATGTGCGAAAGAATTATCGGCACTTCAAGAAATATTGATGGTTTTAAATTTATTTAGTTATATTGATTCGCCAAAACAGCAAAAAAAATATTTAATCAGCACTAAGACGACACACCAGCAACTGTTAGAAAGTTTTCGCTTACAGACCACTATTCCGCTCGAGAAAAAAATAAAAATACCGGCTTTACTTGGGTATAATTTGCGATATTTATATGGTAAACAAAAGGTGTTTAACCAAGAGCCAATATGGGGTATTCAGCCACTGTTGACTTTTTATTTTACGGAACAATCCGCCGCGCAGGGATTTTATCAGCAATTTAAAGAGAAATTTGCAGTAAAGAAAGTACTATATATCCGCGCGGGATGTGAAGTCAGAGAGCCAGTGCAACAAAAAAATGGGCTGTGGCAAGTGACATGCATGGAATTAAGATTGCATATAGAAAATAAACTGAATGTTTATCGCAATTGGAGTCATGAGAGAATTTGTGCTGATTTGCGCGAAAAGGCAGACTATTTTAAAAAGCATTGGCGAAATTGTTTGAAACGTTGGTCGAGTTATTTTGAGATGCCGGGTGTCTCTATTTTGCTTGCTGATCGAGAAAAATATCTCGTAACGCCATTGGAACATGAGGTGCAAGTTCGTGTGGATGCACGGGAATCTTCTGATAATGTCACTATTTTATGTATTAGAGTGTCAGATTCGGCGTGGCAACATGATTTGTTGCACATGCAATATGCTAACAATTATGATTTAACAGTAAATTTAGAAGTATGGCAACGAAATTCAATTGCACCGCGCAAGCTAGGAGAGGTGCAGTTATCTTGTCAGTATAAGAATGCCAGTTATATTGATAATCCCGTTTTAACTACAGAGCAGGCAGCCAAGCTTAATTTAGAACCTGAAATAATATTAAATTGGTCTGATCTGCGGATCTATAACAGACAGCCTGCATTAACTGCTTTTGAACATAATTTTGAAATAGCCAATGGTTTTCCAGAGATAAATACTTATGATAACAAAGGTAAATGGACTCAGCAGGGGAGCACCCGAATTTTTTCTGCACCAGGGTTTCCTTGGGATCCCGTCGCATTTCCTACCACTAGACGCTACGCTGATTATAAACAATTACTTGAACCGCAAACGCCCGCAACGTTAGCAGACAAACGTCGAATTTATGGTAATCTTTATATTGAAGAGTATCTTAAAAAAATTCCTGAACCAAAAGTTGTGGAAGTTGGCCCGGGTGCGGGTCACGTGGCAACCGAAACAAAAGCATTAGTCCCAGCATGTATCTATATTGGCATCACTGTTACACCGATAGACGAGAAAAATAGACCTAGTTTTGATGAAGTTTATTATGCGCCTGTTCCTTCTAATTGTGCATTATTAGAAAAACATATGGGAACAGTTGATTTGGGGATTGATGTATTCGCTGGTTTAACTTATTCAAAAGCAATCGATGTATTGATTTACATGATTTTTTTGTTAAAACCGGGGGGTAAATTTTTTGCGATTGTTTCCGGCTTACCCTATCATTTTGATAGTTCGCCGTTAGGCAATGGCGAAGAAAGAAGTAGAATAATTAACTGGCTAAAGGAAACATTGGGTATCACTTTAGAAATTCATAAAACGCAAGTGGCATCTAAAGTGAATCCGGGTACTATCGTAGAAGATTTTGTTTTAGAATTTACTATGCCAAAACAATTAAAACTTGATTACACGATTGAGAATTTTCTTAAATGTTGTAGAGACGCACAAGCTGAATTAGGCGTTCCTTATCAAGTAAAAGTAGTTGGCGATACGTTTGGAAAGTTTGGCCCATCAACAAAGTTAACAAACATTATGACGGTTCGTTATGACCGACAACGACAAGGGATGCAATCGCAAGCTGTTAGTGCGCCAACTGATTCTCTGCGCGGCCATGACTTTTTGGGGTTAGCGGCTGCGGCTGTAGCAGCGGCAGAGAGAAGGCAAGAGTCGGAAGTTTCATTACACGCCAATAAATCAACTGTAGCAGATTTTGCCTCTCTCTTTGTGGGGTGATGTTGAATAAATAAATACGTTAGCGCTTTTGCCTCTCTCTTTGTGGGGGCGTTGTTGAATAAATGGGAAAGCGAAGAGTATTGCCTCTCCCCTTGTGGGAGAGGCCGACGCGCAAAGCGCGGCGGGTGAGGGGTGTTTTTCCAATAACATAATTTTAAAATATTAAAATCTGTTCTATTTTGTAAAAAACATGCAATTTATTACATACAAATAATATTTTTTATAAAATCACCCCTCACCCGCCGCCTTCGGCGTCGGCCTCTCCCACAAGGGGAGAGGCAAAAGCGCTAGCGTATTTATTTATTCAACACTACCCCACTATTGTGATGGCCTGGCATAGTGTGGTAAATATTAAACATATACTTGATTGAAAAGATCAACAATTGGAATTTTGAACTCAGGGAGTGAAATATGCGGCGTTTAAGCTTATTATTGATAATCATCTTGAATTTAGCCACCTTCACTGCCCAAGCAGATGATGCACCTGCCGCTAAAACATTTACCCTCAATACCAACGCCTTCTTAGATGAGGGGACGTTACCGGTACTTTATACTTGTGATGGTAAAGATGTTTCCCCGGAATTTGATTGGACCAATGTACCGGCTAAAACCCAAACTTTTGCGCTTATTTTGGTCGACCCTACTGCACCAGGTGGTGATTTTTACCATTGGGTTGTCTATAACTTGCCGAAAACCACTAGCAAATTGCTTGAAGGGGATAAGTTACCAGCCGGTGCGATGGCGGGTAAGAATGGTTGGAATAAAGCGCAATATAATGGACCTTGTCCGCCGAAAGGTAGCGCGCATACTTATATATTTACGTTATATGCCTTAGATAGCAAATTAGATGTCCCCGCTGGTGCAGATGGGAAAACCGTGGTAAGTGCTATGCAAAAGCATATTTTGGGCAAGGTATCGTTAACTACGGTGTTCAGTCGTTGGTTGCAGTGAAGGGCAGGTACTAAAGCTTTTGCCTCTCCACTTGTGGGGGCATTGTTGAATAAATGGGAAAGTGCAGAGTATTGCCTCTCCCCTTGTGGGGGCGTTGTTGAATAAATACGCCTAGAGCGCTTTCGCCTCTCCCACAAGGGGAGAGGCAAAAGCGCTAGCGTAAATACTCTGTTTACTTGCCACTCTATTGACATCCCTCTCCCTCCCCCCTAATAT
>DATAXC010000096.1:0-3084 GCA_036266895.1 Gammaproteobacteria bacterium | reverse complement strand
ATATTATCATGAGATATAACACCAATCTCATTCTTTTTCTTTAATCGATTTAAAACATATTTAACAGTTTTAACAGAAGAATCTCTGCGAATGGATTCAATAGAAAAAATCTTCTGCCTCGGAATTTTTTAATTCTTTTCTCAATTAACTGAATTTCTTCCATAAAAACCTTTTTATTCTAAACTAAAATAATTTTCTGAATCTCTGGTCGACAATACTCAGCCTTACCCACCGCAACGACTAAATTACCGTAGTAAACATTTGCTGTACTATGCGTATGACCGCATAACACTAAAAACTCAATTTGTGGATTATGTTGGGCAATGGTTGTTAATACATCCCCCATGACTTTGGAGCTAAAATAAGGCAGCCAATCATCACCACTTACTTTACCCTCATGCAAGCAAGCTTCTTTAAAAGGCGGAACATGCGTCAACACAATTATTTTCTTGGGATTTTGACTAACCGCCTTCTCTAAATCATTTTCTAACTTCACCGCATCAGCATCGGCTAATTGCTGCATCTTTTCAAGCAACTGATATTTGCCTAGAATTTTTTCCTGGAATAAATCAGCAATCATTCTGCTATCATTGAGCACAACTCGGCTATTTTGATAATCGCCTAAACGACCATCAGCCCTGTAACGCTCCCCGCTAATACCGGTCCATCTAGTTGTTAATAACGACTAGTAATAGGACTAGTAATATGACTATATCAAACACAGTAGAAGCAGTAGAAATTTTCCACAATACTCAACGCAGAAAGCGCTGGACAGCCATTGAAAAGCACAAAATTGTTCAAGAAACATACCAACCCGGTGCTACCGTCTCGTATATCGCTCGTAAACATGGTATACCCCCGAGTCAATTATTCTATTGGCGTAAGATGATGGAGAGCGGTGCCTTGACTGGTATTAAAACAGAAGAAGAGCTCGTTCCGGTGAGCGAAGTTAATGATTTGAAAAATCGCATTAAACAGTTGGAACGTGTGCTTGGTCAGAAAACGATGGATATCGAAATTCTGCGCGAAGCAGTAAAAATCGGACGCGAAAAAAAACTTATCTCGCGGCAACCATTGCCCGGCTTGGAAGATATGGATTGAGGGCGATTGTGCGCGCACTGCAAGTCGCGCGCTCAAATATCAGGGAGAAGTTAATGAAAATAAAAAATTGCGTCACACGCTATAATCCGCAGGAAGATGAAGCATTGTTACCAAGCATACGTGAAATTGCTGATCAGCGCGGCAGCTACGGTTATCGACGTATCACCACGCTGTTAAACCACCGCTTGCGAAAAGAAGGTAAAAACACTGTAAATCACAAGCGTGTATATCGAATCATGAAGCTGAACAAGTTGCTCTTACCTGCTTATGGTAAGAAGTCTGCGCGCATACATGACGGTAAAATTATCACGCTGAGAAGCAACACGCGATGGTGCTCAGATGCGTTTACCATTCAATGTCTGAACGGCGACAGAGTCTTTGTGGCCTTCGCAATGGATACTTGTGATCGAGAGATACTTGGTTACATCGCATCAACAATCGGCATTGATGGTGAAGCAATTCGTGATCTGATGACTGAATGTGTCGAGCATCGATTTGGAAAAATTAATAAGCTGCCACGTGCGATACAATGGCTCACGGATAATGGACCTTGCTATGTATCGCACGGCACTGTTAAATTCGCCAGAACATTGGGCTTTGATGTATGTACAACGCCATCATACAGTCCTGAAAGTAATGGTATGGCTGAAGCCTTTGTGAAGACTTTTAAACGGGATTATGCGTCATTGGATAAACTTGAGAATATGCATGATGTGATGAGCAAGCTATCAGGATGGTTCAATGACT
The DNA here is from genome assembly GCA_036266895.1 of Gammaproteobacteria bacterium. GTDB lineage: Bacteria > Pseudomonadota > Gammaproteobacteria > DSM-16500 > DSM-16500 > Aquicella. The sequence continues at coordinate 1,236 of DATAXC010000096.1, read as the reverse complement.
ATAATGAAAATGCACCCCATCAAGGATTAAAAATGATGTCACCACGTCAATTTTTAAGGGTTGCGAATGGGAGATAGGTGGTCCGGTTTAGCGGGGGCAATTCCAAGCCCATCCATCTTGGCCAATTAAAAATGTATTGTTAGCTAACTCTTGCATTCCTGCTGCTGGCAACCAAAATAACTTATCGTGTTCTTTGGTTAATGCTGTTATTGCATCATGCACTTCATTAATTTGACCTCTGTAATAGTCATGATTCCCTAACACAAAATAAATCGGCTTATTAATGTATTTTGCCATCTCATTTAATATATCTACCAAATTTGGTGCTTCTGCAATATCACCACTAATTAATACACCATCACATTTCGTATTAACAATTTCTTGATAGAATTTTTGACGCGCAACATCATCAATAAAATTAAGATGTATGTCTGTTAGCCAAGCATATTGCATAAATTACCTGTTTATTATGTCTTTAATTTTTTGCTCTACTATATTGATGCGACCATCAGCATAACTACCATATTGAACAAAATGACCAGGAATAGCACCTTTAAAAGCAGGACTATTATTAATTTCCACAAATGAATTAATTAAATAATTTCGCAGTTCGCTATCTGCTGTATGAATCTCCTCAACTATCTCAACTCTGCCATCCAAAATCGATACGATATCTTCAAAGTCATGACTGACGTAATAATCTGATTTACCGCGAGTCTTAAAAGCTTCTAATTTCGTTGCAAGAAAATAGGGAGCTGTAACTATTTTTATAGCCATTTTATCTATTAGATGATGAATTATTGAGGCAGAAATAGCTCTTTTATACCAACGATTACCAAATCCTAAAATATTTTCATCGGTAGGCATAACATCTAAAGTCACATCATCATAGAACCAACGACAAATAACTTCTTCAGATAGAGATTTTTTAAACCCCTGTTTAGTTAACTTCTTTTCTAATTGATGATATTGATTCAATGAAATAACATCGACGATGCAGTCTACATCCACCGTATATCGAACATCTGGAAAATCAGGATCAGTGATAAAAAGCCCTGTAGTACATCCCCCTAAAAATACGACATCATCACGAATTTCTCCTAACTTAGCTGCTACAAATTCCAACATTCTTAAGTTGGCCAACATTACTGATTTATTATTACTTTGCATGCTTTAATTTTTCCTTCAAAAGAGATGCGGCCAAATTACGGTCGCGTGGACGTCCTGATCTTATTG
>DATAXC010000088.1:0-8598 GCA_036266895.1 Gammaproteobacteria bacterium | reverse complement strand
TTTGCCTCCCGCAAGCGGGGGCCTTGTTGAATAAATAAATGCTCTAAAGCTCTTGCCTCTCCCCTTGTGGGGGCGTTGTTGAATAAATAAATGCTCTAAAGCTTTTGCCTCTCCCCTTGTGGGGGCGTTGTTGAATAAATGGGAAAGCGAAGAGTATTGCCTCTCCCCTTGTGGGAGAGGCCGACGCCGTAGGCGGCGGGTGAGGGGTGTATTTATGGAGAATATCCTGTACACAACAAACTACCATGGCCTAATAATCGTGAACGTGCCCGCGTGCGTGCCGGTGCCCGTCTTTTCTTAAAAATTTTCATATGAATTGCTGGGAAAAGACGGGCACCGGCACGCACGCGGGTACGTTCACGATTATTAGGCCATGGTAGTTGGAAATACACCCCTCACCCGCCGCCTACGGCGTCGGCCTCTCCCACAAGGGGAGAGGCAAGAGCTTTAGAGCATTTATTTATTCAACAAGGCCCCCGCTTGCGGGAGGCAAATATAAATGGGTTCCAAAATGACAAACCCTATTGACGGATTCTTCTACTTATTATAATCTTCACCACGTGTTTCTCATCTCTCAAGCACTGCGACTTCCAATTGCTTGCAGCGAAATCATCTAGCTAGCGTATTACTAATCCATTCAGCTTACCTCCTCTCGTATATTTATCACATTACATTTTTTATAACTAATTTTAAGAACTATTTCCATGAATACAGCCACAACCACACAGACAACTACTACTAATACAACCTTATTGTTGTTCCGCTTGAATCTCACTTGGCATGCACAAGTCATGCGCACACTGTTGGTCAGACATAAAATATTCTTTATATTGATTATCGCTTTGTTAACGCCTTCTTTGGCTAGCTTGCATCAATTTTTAATTTGGCCAGCAAAAGCATTAGTGGCTAGACAAGCAAGCTTAGTGGAAATAGCTAAATCATTATTAATTTATCAAGTTATTGGCATAGCTTGGGTAATGTTGTATCAATCCATTTTTCATGAACAACCCTGGAAAAAATATTTTTTATCATTAAATCTTACTCAAAAACAAACACTACTGAATGAAATCGTGTTGTTGTTTATCTTTGATAGCATGCTCTGGCTGCCACTGCTGCTTGCTGGTGTTACTGCTTTATACCAAAACTATGCTTACTCCCATCACGATTATCATTTCTTGGCATTAGCGTTTATTGTCAGTAAATGTGGTTTAAATTTTATCTTGGTTTTGTTTGGCCAACTACTCTGGATCAAGTTATCTTCCTATTGGCTTTCAAAGCGGGTTGCTGTTTTAAATCTGCTTATAAAGCATTTGCCAGTAGCGTTGCGTATACAACTTAAGGAATTAACGAGCCAATACCATGGAAAAATTAGCTTAATGGTCGTATTGCTAGGCGCAATGTTGTGCATGACTATATTTGTTTTGACACGCGATGTAAGCACTGCGGCTATGATGGTTATATTATCTGTTAGTATGTTGGTCAATGCATTAATCATTAGTACAATTTTTCCATTGTTGCATACTTTACGTGAGGACTATCAGAATTATTTTGCTTCTCTGCCTGGCGTTAAGCGGTATTTTTTCAAAATAGATTTAATGATAGCGAGTTTGATGTTGCTTAGCTGTAATTTTTTAATCGGTATGCTGACGTTATTTTATTGCGAGAGCGTGCAATTTTTGCCTGCTATTGGTTGGCTATGTGTTTCAATGGCCTTCTTGTGGCTGAGTTATTTTCCACAAGTAAAGTATAAAAAATATGGATTTATTGTTGCGTTGGTAATATTGATTTTGATAGGGATTATTGTGCTGAATATTTGAAGAGAAACGAATATGAGTTTATTTTTAGAATTACTAAATATCACAAAATCATTTCCTAAGACACTGATCTGTGAAAATATTTCGTATACTTTCCAGCCAGGTTGTTATGCCTTATTGGGGCCTAATGGTATCGGTAAAACAGTTTTTTTAGAAATGCTAGCAGGTGTTGCTTGCCAAGATGCTGGGTCTATTTATTTAACTGGCGCAGGAAAAAGCACTTCTGTTGCGTATAAGAAAAAACTGGTGTATGTACCCAGTAAACCGTTATTTTTTCCAACTGCTACTGGCAAAGAATTTTTAGATTTTATTTTATCCATTAAGAATAAGAAAAATTGTGGGATTAATACAGAAAATCTGGATGCAGTACTAACACAATTTGGATTGTTACCTTATTTGCATAAACCATTTCATGTCATGTCATTAGGTACGCAAAAGAAATTATTTTTGAGTACGTTAGCGATTGGTAAAAATGATTTAATTGTTTTAGATGAACCGAGCAATGCATTGGATGAACAGGCATGTGATTTTTTGTGTTCATTAATTAATAGATTTGCCGAACATGCAATTGTGATCATAGCCACGCATGATATGCAATGGGTTAGTCGTATACGTCCGACTGTGCTGAATGCTTTTGATTTTTAAGGAATAACCCATGCTCGCACCATTCTATCAATCCATCGAACAAACGCTTACCCAAGATCAACCCCTTGCCACTCAATTACAAACTTTACGCGACTTACTTAAAAAAGCTTTAACTAGCGATGACTTTCGTTTAGCTTGCATACAGCAAATTTTATCTACTTTGCACAGTCATACCCATTCCTCTCCCTGGAACGCTCCACCGATTTTTTATCATGAACATTTACGTTTCTCTGTTCGCATTATTTTTTGGCCGGCTTTTTATGATAATAATCCACATCAACATAAAACCTGGAGTATTACTGGTGTGTTGCACAATCAACTCGATATCTATACTTATACATTATTAAATAATCCTAACCGTTTAAAAAAACAACGTAACATCAACGCTGTCACTGGTGAAGTCGGTTATTTATTACCAGGATGCATTCATCATGTGGGTAATCCTAGCCATGAATTATCAGCTTCTATTCATATTTTTAACAATCTTGCTGATATTGAAAATTCCGAAGAAAATGCAATTTGGTATCCGGCGCCTCGTAAACATAATTTAACTAAAGGGTTAATAGCGCGTGCTTTAACGGTTTGTTTAGCGATTGCTGCAGGAGTTAAAAGCGAAACATCGTTAGCTATTATGCGGCAGATTTACGATAATGCGACTGTGCCAATGAAATGGCAAGCTATTCAAGCGATGTGTGCTGTTGGTCAACTGGATTAGATAAAATGATGCGAGAACAGAAATGGCTGAAACAAAGGTTATTAAGCAGTATGTTGCTTATCATTTTTGTTTTTTTAAATTTTTATGGCATGGTTTTTGCAGCCCTCTCCCCCGTCCCCTCCCCCACAAGTGGGGGAGGGGAGACCAATTTGCCCCGACATCCAATCGCAAGCGGTGAAGGGAAGAAGATTCACTCGATGACCAGTTCCCTCCCCCCTTGCGGGGGAGGGTTAGGGCGGGGGGAGACTTGCCAACTTACCGACGACCAAGGTAATCCTCTACACCTCAAACAACCTGCACAGCGCATCATTAGCCTGGCACCCGATATTACCGAAAATCTCTTTGCTATTGGCGCAGGGCAGCAAATCATTGGCGTGATACAAGGCAGCGATTACCCAACAGAAGCAAAAAAAATCCCCATCGTCGGCTCGTATACGGGTCTCGATCTTGAAGCAATACTCGCATTAAAACCAGATCTAATTGTCACTTGGTCAACGATGTTTGCCCGTCAATTACAAGCCCTCACTGCTTTTAATATCCCTATTTATGTGACGCAACCCAAACAGCTCGAAGATATTCCTCGCACGCTACGAAACTTGGGTTGTTTGACTGGGCAACAACAAAAAGCTAATCAAGCCGCTACTGATTTTTTGCAAACAGTCACTCAAATCGAACATCACTATAACAATAAAACAAACAACAAACCGCGCGTATTTTATCAAATTGGCGCATATACTTTTATGACAGTGAATAAAGAAAGTTGGATTCAGCAAGTGGTCGCCGCCTGTGGTGGTCAGCCGTTATTTACCGATACCGTCACTATTGCCCCCACCATCAGCTTAGAAGCTATTCTCACAGCTAATCCACAAATCATCATCAGCAGTGCAAGCAATGACCAATGGCAAACACGTTGGCAGCGTTGGCCCAGCATCGCAGCCGTCAAAAATGGTTTATTATTTACCATCCCGTCTGATTGGCTGGAACGTGCTAGTCCACGGCTATTATTAGGTATGCGGCAAGTGTGCACACACATTCACTTTGCCAATGATTCCAGGTAAACTTAGCCAACTTTAACTGAACTGGAATAACCCATGGCAAAAACGTGGCAGGATGATGATCCTTCTGAAACAAAAGAATGGTTAGATGCGCTAACTTCACTCATTAAGCATGAAGGTAAAGAGCGTGCGCAATTTATATTACAACGCTTGCAAGAAGCTGCGCAAAAAAAAGGCTTAAAGAGTGGTGGTGATTCTTTCGAAACACTTTATGTGAATACCATCTCACCAGAACAACAACCAGCGTATCCGGGCGATTTGGCATTAGAGGCTAAATTAGATGCCGCTTTGCGTTGGAATGCAATTGCCATGGTTGGTCGTGCGAAAAAAAATGCGGGTGGTGTTGGCGGCCATTTATCTTCTTATGCCTCTATTGCTACTTTATACGAAGTCGGCTTGAATCATTTTTTTCGCGGTGCTACCTCAAATCAATTAGGTGATCTGATTTATTTTCAAGGGCATTCCTCCGAAGGTAATTATGCGCGTGCTTATTTAGAAGGCCGCTTAGATGAAACACATTTACAAAATTTTCGCCAAGAAGTCACCGGTCACGGTATCTCTTCTTATCCGCATCCCTGGTTAATGCCGCGGTTTTGGCAATTTGCCACAGTTTCGCTGGGTTTAGGCATGTTGCAAGGTGTTTATCAAGCGCGTTTTTTAAAATACCTAGATCATCGCGGTTTGCTGCCAGCGGGTGATCGTAAAGTTTGGGTATTTTGTGGTGATGGCGAAATGGATGAACCTGAATCAATTGCTGGTTTAAGCTTAGCCGCTAGAGAAAAATTAGATAACTTGATTTTTGTTATCAATTGCAATTTACAACGCTTAGATGGTTTAGTGCGCGGCAATTACAAAATTGTCCAAGAATTAGAGCGCCTGTTCCGTGGTGCTGGTTGGCAAGTGATAAAAGTATTATGGGATAGTCATTGGGATAAATTATTCGCCAAAGACAAAAACGGTGCATTAGCAAAACGTTTAAGTGAATGTGTAGATGGTGATTTACAAACCATGAATGTACGTGGTGCCGCTTATACTCGAGAATTTTTATTTAATACCGATGAATTGCAAGCGTTAATTGCCGATTGGTCAGATGATGATATCGCTCAATTGCATCGTGGTGCGCATGATCCAGTGAAAGTGTATGCAGCGTATCATGCGGCTGCCCGCAGCAGCCAACCTACCGTGATACTGGCACAAGGGGTTAAAGGTTATGGATTAGGAACTGGTACTGCAGAAGGCAGAAATATTGCGCATAATCATTTGGAATTAACCGAAGATGAATTATTGGTATTTCGTGATCGCTTTGAATTACCGTTGAGTGATGAAGCGCTGCGTGATTTTACTTTTTATCAACCGAATAAAAATAGTCCAGAGATTGCATACTTACAGCAACAACGTAAGCAATTAGGCGGTTATTTGCCAGCACGAGAAGTTGTTTCTCAAGCATTGACCGTACCTCCTTTAGCCATCTTGGAAACGGTTTTGCATGGTTCTGGTGATCGCACACAATCTACTACCATGGTGTTAGGGCGGATATTGACGGCTTTATTGAAAGATCAAACCATTGGGCCGCGTATCGTGCCAATTTTTTCTGATGAAGTGCGTACCTTCGGTTTAGAAACATTATTTCGGCAAATCGGTATTTATTCACCAATCGGTCAACTCTATACACCCGAAGATAAAGAACAATTTTTATATTATCACGAAACAAAAGAAGGGCAGATTTTGGAAGAAGGGATTACCGAAGCAGGCTGCATGGCATCTTGGATTGCTGCAGCAACTTCTTATGCAACGAATCGTGTACCGATGGTGCCTTTTTTCACTTATTATTCTATGTTTGGTTTTCAGCGTGTTGGTGATTTTATTTGGGCGGCAAGCGATATGCGTGCCCGTGGTTTCTTAATTGGCGCCACTGCTGGTCGTACCACATTAGAAGGAGAAGGCTTACAACATCAAGACGGTACCAGTTTATTAGTGGCATCGACCGTACCTACTTGCCGTGCTTATGATCCCGCTTTCGGCTATGAAATGGCGACTATTATTCACCATGGTTTGCAAACCATGTATGCAGAAGAACAAGATGTGATTTACTATATCATGGCGATGAATGAACGTTACGCCCAACCCGCTATGCCAACCGGCGTAGAAGACGGTATTATTAAAGGCATGTATTTATGGCGCGAAGGCAGTGAAGCAAAATATACAGTGCAATTATTAGGAAGCGGCGCTATTTTAAATGAAGTGATTGCGGCTGCCGATTTGTTGAAACAAGATTTTAATGTCGCAGCGGATATCTGGAGCGTGACAAGTTTTAGTGAATTAAGACGCGATGGCATGGCAGTTGAACGGGCGAATCATTTGCTGCCTGGCAAAAAAGCCAACCTGCCGTACGTCACACAATGTTTACAGCAACGAAAAGGGCCGATTATTGCTGCAACCGATTATGTGCGTGCTTATGCCGATTTAATTCGGCCGTATTTAAGCCAGACTTATGTGACATTAGGTACAGATGGTTTTGGGCGTAGTGATACACGGGAAAAATTGCGCCACTTTTTTGAAGTAGATCGGTATTATATTGCTGTGCATGCCTTATCTGCTTTAGCAAAAGAAGGGGTATTGCCAGCTAGCCAAGTAACGGCAGCGATGAAAAAATATAGTATTGATCCGAAAAAACCGGATCCAGTGAAGGTATAGGCTAGCAGGTATATAGGAGAAATTTCAGTGGCAGCAATTAAAAACATATCTACCCCCGACTTGGGCGGCGCAACCGATGTAACCGTAATTGAAGTCTTGGTCAAGCCAGGCGATAAAATAACAAAAGACGCTTCTATCGTCACACTAGAATCGGATAAAGCGACTTTAGAAGTTCCCACTACCGATAGCGGTATTGTGAAAGAAGTCAAAGTGAAAGTCGGTGATACCGTCTCAACCGGCACGGTTTTATTGACGCTGACTACAGAGGCAGGTGAAGCAATGGCAGCAGCTGAAAAAGTATCGACAAAAAAAGAAAGTAAAAGTAAGGGTAATAAATCGTCTTCATCTTCGCGAAAAAAAGTTGAAGTAAAAGATGATGCTTCCTCTCCTTTGCAGGAAAAGGTTGATGATACAAATGACACGCCCTCTCCTTTGCAGGAAAAAGTGGAGAATACAGATGAACAGCTCCCTCCCCCCTTGCGGGGGAGGGCTGGGGTGGGGGGTAATAACCCCCTCACCGGCACCCTCGAATCTACCGCCGACATCCACGCCGGCCCAGGCGTACGCCGTTTCGCACGTGAATTAGGTGTTGATCTTACTACCATCCAAGGCAGCGGCCCGAAACAACGTATTATTAAAGAAGACATTCAGCAATTTGTAAAAACTAAAATTTCACAATCCTCTACCGGCGCAACCGGTTTAACGCCTTTCTCTGCTTTGCCACCGATGCCAACGATAGATTTTAGCCAATTTGGTGCTATCGACATGCAAGTTTTGTCACGCATCAAAAAAATCTCTGGCAAAAATTTACAACGCAATTGGATGATGATTCCCCATGTCACCCAATTTGGTGAAGCAGACATCAGCATTTTAGAAGATTTTCGTCAAAGCCAAAAAGCCAGTATGGAAAAACAAAATGTTAAACTCACCCCGCTGGTCTTTGTCATGAAAGCAGTGGTGGCCTCATTACGTGCATTTCCAACTTTTAATGCATCGTTAGATGCAGCGGGTGAAAATTTAATTATCAAAAAATATTATAATGTAGGTGTTGCTGTTGACACCCCAGATGGGTTAGTGGTGCCGGTGATTCGTCATGTAGATAAAAAAGGTTTAATGGAACTTGCGAAAGAATTAGCAGAAGTCAGTGAAAAAGCCCGTAAGAAAAAATTAACGCCCGGTGATATGCAAGGCGGTTGTTTTTCAATTTCAAGTTTAGGCGGTATCGGCGGTACTGCGTTTACACCGATTATTAATTCACCTGAAGTCGCGATTTTAGGCGTCTCAAAATCTTCTTATAAACCAGTTTATCAAGATGGTGAATTTGTGCCGCGCTTAATGCTGCCATTATCTTTATCTTACGATCATCGCGTGATCGATGGCGCTGACGGCGCACGTTTTATTGTGCACTTAACTGAGATGTTGTCGGATATAAGAAATTTGTTGTTGTAACTGGCATGAAAAACGCCCTCTCCCGCCCTGTCGGGCACCCTCCCCCACAAGTGGGGGAGGGGCTAATAGATAGATCAAAGTTTTTTCTTTCGATGATACAATGAATTTGAATTTTTTCCCCTCCCCCACAAGTGGAGGGGCTAATAGATAGGTCAAAGTTTTTTCTTTCGATGATACAATGAATTTGAATTTTTTCCCCTCCCCCACTTGTGGGGGAGGGTGCCCG
>DATAXC010000084.1:0-5586 GCA_036266895.1 Gammaproteobacteria bacterium | reverse complement strand
TAAGATGGCAATAGCCAGCCGCCTCGATCCTGATTTTATTATCATTGCGCGCACCGATGCGATTGCAGCAGAAGGTTTTGCCAGCGCTATCCAGCGCGCACAAGCTTATGTGCATGCTGGCGCTGATGTTATTTTTGTTGAAGCACCAGAAACGCTAGAACAAATTGAAGAAATCGCTGCACGTATCCCGCAACCCAAGTTAATTAATATGTTTGCTGGCGGCAAGACACCGTTTTTACCCGCTGAAAAATTAAAAGCATTAGGCTATCAAATCATGATTATCCCATCTGATTTACAGCGTGCTGCGATTAAGGCGATGCAAACTACGTTAAATGAAATTAAGCAACATGGCAGCAGTGCCAATATCCAATCGCAATTAACTACGTTTCAAGAACGAGAAGTGATTGTCGGGACGAAAGCTTATTTGGCGATGGATAAAAAATAATACAATGTCTTGCCAAACAAGCAAGGGGGGGGGCAAATTGCCCCCCCCCTTTAACTAATTGAAATATATATCATTCGTACTTCAAAAGGCGAAGTGCGAATGGCTATTTAACCGTAATAATGATAGAGATAAAATAATGAACAAAGAAACCATGCCAGATAACCATATTATAATTTTTAACGATTATGCAATACGTCGTGTGTTTCATGAAAATGCGTGGTGGTTTGTAATCCTTGATGTAATAGCAATATTAAGTGACTCAGCTCAACCATCAGGTTATCTAAAAGACATGCGGAAAAGGGATCGAGAATTAAACAAAAGATGGGAGCAAATTGCTACTCCTCTTTTAGTAAAGACTATCGGTGGCGCGCAAAAATTAAACTGTGCTAACACCGAGGGAATATTTCGCATTATCCAATCAATACCTTCTCCCAAAGCAGAACCATTTAAGCGCTGGTTAGCCAAAGTAGGTTATGAGCGCATACAAGAAATTGAAGATCCAGAACTAGCCTCTCAACGTGCGAGAGAAATATATAAAGCCAAAGGCTATGATGATGCTTGGATTGAAAAAAGAATGCGTGGCATTCAGATACGCGAAGAATTAACAGAAGAATGGAAACAACGCGGTGTGGGCAGCAGCAAAGAATATGCTATTTTAACTGCTGAAATTTCTAAAGCAACCTTTGGCATGACGCCTACTGAATATAAACAACATAAAGGATTAGAGCGTGAAAATTTGCGTGATCACATGAATGATCTAGAATTAATTTTTACTATGCTTGGTGAAGCCTCAACTACTGAAATAACACGTAATAAAAATGCGCAGGGATTTGACGAAAATAAATTTGCTGCATGTACTGGCGGCGAAGTGGCTGGTAATGCACGCAAAGATTTAGAAGGACGGACTGGCAAAAGGGTAACAACGCAACAGAATTATTTAGGCCAAACACAAAAGCGAATTAAGGAAGATAGCTCTATATAAGTCATCAGGGGGATCAAGTACTGGCGGATTCCCTATGGCAGCAGTGCCAATATCCAATCGCAATTAACTACTTTTCAAGAACGAGAAGTGGTGATTGTCGGGACGAAAGCTTATTTGGAGATGGATAAAAAATAATTTTACGATTAGTTTTTTTTAAACGGATACGTCAATATTCTCCAGTCGCTTCAAGGTATCGGGATATTTTCTTACCAATAGAATCAATGTGACCGCCTGATCATTTGGTATGGTTTTGCCTTGTTCCCATTTTTCTAGTGTGCGAGCAGAAACACCCAGCTTAAGTGCGAATATAGCGCGTGACATATGAAGTTTTTCACGTGTCTCAAGGATTAATTTAGGCGTAATTGTTGGGTGTGGCTTTTTTTCAAGTTTATGTGTGCGCAACGTAATTTTTCCTGCCTTGTGATCTTTAATTTCAAGGATGCCTTGTTTTAGTTCTTCAAATAAATTGCGTTTTTTTGTAGTAGTCATTTCCAGTTCTCCAGCATCTTTTTTAACGCTTTTTTTTCGTTACTTGATAAATCCGTAATCTCATTCTTTGCGTACAGAGTGAAAAGGTAAATCTGGTCTTCTGTAATTTGCCAATAATAAATTACTCTTATTCCGCCGCGTTTTCCTCTGCCATCTAGGCTCCAACGTAACTTGCGTAATCCGCCAGTGCCTTGTAGGAGATCACCTGAATCCGGTTGTTCGAGCAGGAAATTTTGAAGTTCGCGATACTCCTCATCTTCTAAATAATCCTGTAAGTATTTGGTAAATAAAGCAGTTTCTATAAAAATCATATTATCCTTATATATTAAGTATACCCTAGAAGGGTATACTTGCAAGTGGTTTAGTATTTTTTTATCAGGGGACGTTTTCGGGTACACTTTTTTGTGTTCTTGAGAGAACTCAAATGATACTAATCGAGAGTGATCATATTGAGAAAAATCTTATATTACAAGGGCTAAATAACAAATTTGTAGTTGTTTGATTTTGCAATAGGTAACAAATCAGATAACATCAGGTAACGAAATAGATAACATTATATTGCCAACAATCATCTTTCCGCGATATAAAAATTGAAGACACCGTTGTCCCGTGTAGGTGAGGAACTCAGCACTGTTAAGTTTCACATAGCGCAGCCAATATATGCTGGCTATGTGAAGCTCGTGGGATCCTGAAAAGAATCAGTTAAATATAGAAAAACACGGGGTGGATTTTTATGATGCGCAACAAGCTTTCTTAGATAAAAAACGTATTATTGCAGAAGACCTTGATCATGGTCGTGGCGAGAAACGTTATTTTTGTTTTGGGACAGTATCAGGCCGTGTAATGACAGTGCGTTTCACATGGCGTAACAATATCATTAGGATCATAGGTGCGGGTTCCTGGAGAAAGGGGAAAAAAATATATGATGAAGCGTAAGCTTAAAAAAAAGTTGTCGCATGAACCCATTGGGAAGATTAAAATAGTTGATGATTTTCTGCCACCGCCGGAACGGCTACTTGTCAAACCTAAACTGGTCAAAATTACCATTACTTTACATCAAGAGAGCATTGATTTTTTCAAGGAAATTGCACAAAAAGAGCATGTTCCGTATCAGCAACTTATCCGTGCACTTTTAGATCAATATGCTTCGCATTATAGATAAATCTGATACACAAAGGATATCCCAATGCATGTCAATTGGATTTTCAGAGTATTGTTTAAACATAAATATACGCTGCGGCCAGCCCTGCCAAAAATCCGCATAGATGGGCTTCCCAAGAAGATTTAACTTGCGTTGTACCGAAACCACCTAAGACAATAATAATGGCAGAAACATAAATAAACGTTTTGATGCCATGTAACAACACAAAACTCGCTAAAATACCTAAAGGAATAGAATTAAAAAACAAATGATTGAAATTACTATGCAAGAAAGGTGAAAAAAAGATACCAACCAAACCAAAAAATTTTCGTGGCCGAATCCCTAAAAAATTTAAACGATAACCAATCATCCAATTGATAAAATGAATGGCGTATAAACCACCAATCAACCACAGCACTAAAAAAAGGTTTTCTTGTAATAAAGCAATTGTTGAAGTGAATTGGTTGATGATGTTATTCATGATTTTTTCTAGGTAGTAAGTTTAGTGTAGTTAACCATGGAATGAGTGCGCAAATTTTCAATCCATTTTCAAAGGTTTTTTCTCTATGGCAATTTTTTACTAACTGAATTGCCTGAATCGCGTGCGTTTGAAATAGCGGCATAAAGTGCTGAAATGTTGGTGCTGGATCATTGTTAGATGTTTTAACTTCAATCAAATGGGTTGGTGTGCTGTCTTGACAAATAATAAAATCAATTTCTTTGCCCTCTTTAGTACGCAAATATTGTAAATTTACGCTAGCTCCAGTTGTGTCTTCAATAAAATGTAATTCTTTCAACAAAGAGAGTGCTACCAAATTTTCTAAACGAGCGCCCTCGTCTCCTTCCACTTGTGCAATATCAAAAAAATAATATTTTGGTTCTTTTAGTAAAGATCTAGCGATATTTTTATGGTAAGGGGTGACGCGAAAAATAACATACATATTTTCCAATAACTGTAACCAACGTTTAATCGTATGAATATCACGTTCTAAATCTCTGGCTAAATTAGCATAGGAAACACCCGCACCCACACGTGTTTTTAATAGTTGCACTAATGTTTCCACGGATTGAATATCACGCACAGTGTGAATATCGACTAAATCTTGGCGAAGAATAATATCTAAATGACCACGACGCCAACGTTTATAATATTCTTCAGTGCCTTTTAAAAAAGGTTCTGGAAACCCGCTGCAATGCCATAATCGATTGAAAGCGTCTGTTGAATCAATGTGCGCATCATAATGGGCAACTTCTTTAAGATCGAGTGGGTATAAACGATATTGAAAATAACGACCAGCTAAAGAATCGCCTACTTTTTTATAAGTATCTAATTTGGCACTACCAGTGACTAGTAATTCAGGGTGGATGCCTTCTTTGTCATAAACGCCTTTAATCCAGCGTTTCCATTCTTTCATTTTATGTAATTCATCAAAAATGACTAACGGTTTATTGCGATCCCAGATTTTTTTTCGCAATAAGATCCGGTCTTCCACCGCATCGTAATTAAAATAATCAAAATCTTTATATAATTGCTTGGCTAAGGTGGTTTTTCCGCATTGCCGTGCGCCGGTTAGCAAGACGATTTTTTCGGTTAGTGCTGATTTGATGTGGTTATCAAGGTAACGTTTCATCTGACTATTATGACGTATACTCCATAATAGTCAAGACCATTATGGAGTATACGTCATAATAGTCAGGAATGACCGCAAAATTAAATAATCCTATTGCTTTAAAAAACATGTTTTTGGGTTTTTGATATTAATCAAAAGATTAAACAAACCAATCCTTGCTTTATATAAGCAATAATATATAATATAGATATACAGAGGAGACAAGTACATGACAATTAAAGTAATGTTTTCTTTTCCTGACCAATTGGTCGTTCGCATGAAAGTTGCTATCCCGCAAAGAGAGCGTAGCAAGGTCATTGCTGCTTTTTTAGAGAAAGAGATAAGCGCGCGTGAAACAAAGCTTTATCTCTGTGCCAAAGAACTTGAAGAAAGTTCTGGCTTAAAAAATGAAATGGCAATATGGGATGATGCGTTTGGTCAAGATGGATTAGAGAACGATGCAGAAGAACACAAATAATAAATTTAAATTTCTAAGAGGTGAGGTTTACCTTGTCGAAGAACATCAAACACTAGGTAGCGAGCAAAAGAAAACTCGAGCTTGGGTGTTGGTAGGCGCGTCTCCCATTAATGCTGCTCGTAGTACAGTCATCGCAGTTCCTCTTTCAACACAGGCACCTGAAAAGCCGCCGTTAAGTATAAAAATTTATTTTAATAACTCACATGTATGTGCCGTATTGGATCAAGTACGTGCTCTTGATAAGAGAAGATTTGCGCGTTTCGAAGGTGAATTGTCTACTTATGAAATGAATCTAATCGATGATGGTTTGCGCCAAGTATTGGCCCTATAAATAAAATATAGCCTACATGACAATGATAAATAGATGGATCCGGATGACTATAAAGATGGTTCCTCGTAGCCTGGGTGGAGCGTAGCGGAACCCAGGGTTTTTTCAGGGGG
>DATAXC010000076.1:0-14422 GCA_036266895.1 Gammaproteobacteria bacterium | reverse complement strand
TGAAAACATGAGTAAAAAATTTAAAAAATAACGTAAAAAGGGGTTGCTCTAAGAAAGCACAATGGTTAAAATAGGCGCTGTATCCTGAACAATCCCGCAAAATCGAGGGAAATTAAATATGAGTAACGTAGTAGAAAAAGCATCAGATTTTGAATTAGTCCAAAAGAATCAACCATTGCATGACAGTGTACGTCAAGCATTGGAGAATTATTTGGCTCAATTAAAAGGTCAATCTCCCAAGAATTTGTATGAGCTAATCTTGGCTGAGGTTGAAGTCCCATTATTGGAATGCGTGATGGAATATACACGCAATAACCAATCTCGCGCCGCTATTTTGCTTGGCTTAAGTCGTGGCACCTTAAGAAAGAAACTAAAGCAATATGGTATGCTTGACTAACTTTCTTTAACTTCCGCCTTTACAAAAAAGGCGGATAAGTTGTTGCGCCTTAGCTAGAAACGGCCGTCTTTGATCAATCTTCGATGAAAAGTTGGCCAAAAGTAATCATTCACGCAATTGCTAGATATAAACCGGATCTCGACAAATGTCCGTGATCGCGCATGTCAGTTATTTTGAGGACAATATGCTACTCCGATGTCATCCCGCAAAATGCTCGCCAGAGGAAATTGAGCGGAGTCATGTACTATCGCGAGCATTTGTGCGGGATCTGGTAGGTGGCTCCATGATTGCAATTTTTAGGCCATTTACCGGATCCCGCACAAATACCCGTGACAGTACATCACTTCGTTCAAGTTTTTTGAACGGGTATTTTGCGGGATGACACTAATTACTTAGTTGTCCTTGAAATGTAGTTGTCCTTGAAATGGATGACATGCACAGGGGTGATAAATGAAATTTTTTGGTAAAAAATCGAGTTGCGCAACAACGACACTCGCAGCAACAACCGGTGGCTGTGTAGTAGGTTCTCTATTTGGTAGTGTCAGTGCCGCCACAGCTACGTTATTATGCGGCGCTTCTCCTGTGGTGATCTTACCAGTCGCAGCAGCTGGAGGAGTTGCGGGTGCTCTCGGTGGTTTCGAAGCGGATCAGCGTTTTGTAGTATCTAATAAAGAAAAAAAAGCACCGACTTCACCTGCTATGTGCGTGTGATCGTCAGATAAAGTTATGTACCGCTTCCTCGCAAAATGTCCGCAGTCGTATTCCATTATGTTCTGTCAGAGCAAATACAAACCTTTATGCTTAAGTTGACGCCGTTGCGTGAACAATTACCGTGATACACTGATACGTTACTTTTGCTGCCTGTGCTGCCCTATTATTGAGCGGTTAGTGGAGGTGTTTGTTGTATTAGAAATAGGGATAGGTGCAGTTGTAGGAATAGGCGCGGGTGTCACGGCCGGCGGTGAAGATGTAGCAAAAAAGCTTAGCGCATATTGAGTGTATTGCTGTGCTGTTTCAAACCAGGTGACTCGATTTCGATTTGTTGCTGGCGCGGTTTCTAAAAGAGACGCAGGGTCAATCTCATCTAAATTTTGATTGCTCGTGAATAATGCTTTTTTAAATGTAAGTTCTCGATGTTTGATTGCATTTATTAATGGATCATAAAATTGTACTGGTGTCATGATTAATCCGGGCCTATATTTTCGAAGATAGATAACCAGTTCGTTAATTTTTTTTAATGTTTCTTGATGGTCATTGCTACTAAATATTTTTTCCATCCATCCTCTAGTGAGTAAAATTTGTAGAATCGTATATCCGGTTCTGCCGAATCCTGCTTTACAGTGTACGGCAATCTCTTGCGGTTTTTTCTTTTGGGTTTCTTCATCTTGCTTGTTTGCATTATCCAGACAATCATTAATGAGTTGATGAAACGCAATTAATTCACTATCAGTAAATTGAGGTGTTTTTCCATCTTCCACAGCAACGTTCAATACCGTCAACGGTTTGATAATTGATTTTAGTGGATTACCTTTGCTTTTTGTAGTGATAGTGCAAGTTAATTCGTGACGCGTATAATGACCATCACAAGAACGGATACCTTCTGTTTGAAAGTCAGCCGAAGGTTCAACCTCGATTGTTATTTTCTCGTTCTTCTCGGGATTTTTATTGGTATAAATTTTCTTTTCAGTGAAATAATTGTGAAAATCTACGTGGTTACTTTCGATCCGACTTTCTGTTATGGTGCCTTTTTTCCCTAATGCAATAACACATCGAATATTGCTATTATTATGATTGCCAACATTCAATATTTCATAAAAAAAGCCAAAAGGGGGATATTTCGAATTGATTTCATAATAGCCAGGCATGGCATATAAATGTTCTTTACCAATTCGGTCAATAGGCCAATCGGTTATTTCGGTGAGGTTTTGGATGACAAAGTCATCAGTCTTTGGCCGTTTAGAATCAGTGAACCAACAAGTAATGTTGGCAGCGTCATACATTGCTTCTGGCGTTGGATAAATTTTAAAAAAATCTTTCGCATGCCGAATATAGTCGGGCATTTCATCTCTTTGCATAATTATTCCTCGTTTTGTGGCCATTATGTTACACTAAAAACCTTAAAATAATGTTATGAAAACAAGGCAATCAGCATGAATATTTGGAAAACAGCGATTGATTTAGCAATGATCAATGAACGTGGTGAAAATACCATGTCAGCGCATTTGGGGATTACTTTTGTCGAGGCCGGTGAAAATTATCTGATTGCGCATATGCCAGTGGATCATCGAACGAAACAACCGATTGGGATTATGCATGGTGGTGCTTCTTGTGTATTAGCCGAAACCGTTGGCAGTACTGCTGCACAATTTTGTGTGGATTTTGCTACGCACTATTGTGTTGGCTTGGATATTAATACTAACCATATTCGTGCGATGCGGGATGGATTGGTGATTGCGGTGGCTAAGCCATATCATTTAGGTAAAAGTACGCAAGTATGGGGCATTGAAATTAAAAATGAAGCGCAGCAATTGATTTCGGTTAATCGTTTAACAATGGCGGTGTTGCGACGTTAATAGCCAACCGTAATGCTGCGGCAAAGCTGCCAACATCTGCCTTATTTTTACCGGCAATATCCAACGCGGTGCCATGATCAACCGAAGTGCGTAAGAAAGGTAATCCGAGTGTCATGTTAACCGCATGACCAAAGCCAAGGCATTTGACAACCGGTAAAGCTTGATCATGATACATGGCCAGCACTACGTCTGCTTGTTGTAAAGCGTGCGGCGTAAAAGCGGTATCTGCAGGTAGTGGTCCAATCAGTTGATAACCTTGTTGCCGCAGTTCA
The DNA here is from genome assembly GCA_036266895.1 of Gammaproteobacteria bacterium. Taxonomy (GTDB): domain Bacteria; phylum Pseudomonadota; class Gammaproteobacteria; order DSM-16500; family DSM-16500; genus Aquicella. Next base: position 11,180 of record DATAXC010000076.1, on the reverse strand, counting down.
ACAAGGAGTGGCGTAATTATTTCTATTTCTTCTTGTCCTAAATAACCATTTTCTCCAGCGTGTGGGTTTAATCCACAAACCGCTATTCGTGGTGTTGTAAAGTGAAAATATTGTTGTAAACCAGTTTGTAAAATAGTTAACGTGCTGCGTAAATTATCTTGCGTAATATGTGCAGCAACTTGTTTTAATGGTAAATGAACGGTTGCTAAAGCAACTTTTAAAGATAAAAGTGGTGCAGTCGTTAAACTCGCATCAGGTTCGATAACAAATAACATCACTGTTTTTGGCACATTGCAATATTGTGCAAAAAACTCAGTATGGCCAGAAAAAGGAATGTCGGCTTGATTGATAATCCCTTTATGAACTGGGCCGGTGACAATAGCATCAACATGCTGTTGTTGTGCTAGCGCAGCAGCAACTTCTAAAGTTTTGATGACGTAAGTGGCATTTGCAGGATTAAGTTGGCCAGGGGTGGTTGGGCTAGCTAATGGCACTGGGATAATAGATAAATGTTCAGGCAGCGACAAATTTATTTGTTTTGCAGTGTTTTGTAATAGGTCTGGATCAGCAACCACGCTTAGCTTTGCTGGCCAAGCTTGTTGTACTAGCTTGCATACCAGTTCTGGGCCGATACCGGCAGGTTCACCTGCTGTGAGAATGATGCGAGGTTGTGACATGAGTAGCTCTTTTAATATTGTCTTGGATAGCGTTGTTGCATAAAAAACACCCTCTCCCGCCCTTCGGGCACCCTCCCCCGTAAACGGGGGAGGGGAAAAACTCGGGTTTAATCGTATAAGCGAGAGAAAAAACTGTCTGTGGCCCATCTATTATCCCCTCCCCCGTTTACGGGGGAGGGTGCCCGAAGGGCGGGAGAGGGTATAACGTGCCCACCATTACCCTATTTTAAATTAACTTCAATAAAAGCCTGTGCGCGCAATTTTGAAATCCAAATCCGTAAATTCTCATCAAATTTACGCTGAAAAATCAATTCTTCGATTTGTTTGCGATCTGGTTTATTTTGATTACTCACATTTTGTATGGCGACTAAGCGGATTACATGAAAACCATTCGAGGTTTGAATCGGTGTTGCCACTTCTTTCGGTTGCAGCAATATTACTTTTTCAGCAAAAACCGCTGGCATATCTAATAATTTTCGCCAACCCAGATCACCGCCTTGTAAAGGTGAACTGCTATCGGCAGTCATAATCGTCTGCATATCTGTGCCTTGTCGTAATTCCGCGACCACTGTTTGTGCGCGCTTTTTCGCAGCAGCCACTTGTTCAGGTGATGGTGAATCCGGCAATGGAATTAACACATCTTCTAAATGATATTCTTTGGTTTGATTGTCTTGCCACATTTTTGATTTGGTAAAACTAGATACTTCTTCTGGGGTAATGGTGATGCGCGGCACCACTTCTTGTTGTTGAATTTTTTGTAAAGTGATTTGTTCGCGCAACTCATTGCGATAATCACTAATAGAGACATTTTCTTGGCGTAATCGATCGTAGAATTCTTCCACTGATAAACGATTACGTTCAGCAATATGTTTGATCGCTTTATTGACATCGGCATCCGTTGTTTTGACACCAGCTAGCTTCGCGATTTGTAATTGTAATTTTTTATCAATCATTTGTTCTAAGACTTGCTTACGTAAGACATCTGCAGCTGGCATCGCTACTTGCGTATGCGTCATTTGTAATTTTACCAGTGCTACCGCATGGTCTAATTGTGATTTAGTAATAATGTCATCATTGACGACAGCAACAATTTGATCCAAGGATTGACCGGATTTTTTTGCTGGTGTTTTGCTATCGGCATAAGCATAAGGGCTTAGGTAGCAGAAGAAACTGATAAAACATAAGAACGCGAATATAATTTTTTTCATGAGGTTATCCAAATAATGTTGGGTTATACCCGGTAATAGCACTTAATAGGCTGCTGGGGTTGCCGGAGCCAATATTGCCCAATCCTTTGAGGGCGAACTGAATATAAAATTCGCTATTATATTGCGGCGTATTATTGATGATATTAGTAAAAGTCTTACCCGCAACTGCTCGAACTGCCCAGCAGCAAGTGTCGTATTGTAACCCAAACAGTAAGTTCTGCAAATGGTTGGTGTTCCAATCTTGAGTCCAACGTCCAACCGCGCTCACCTTATGGGTGATCGGCCAAAAGAACGAAAAATCGGTTGATTTTAAATTATTATCACTCGAGTTGACTTCTAAGCCAGAAAAAGGATCGCCATTACGCACAAAACTATAGCTTAAATTTAAAATATGCATTTCATCGGTTTTATAGCTTAAAGTAACGGTAGAATTATCTAATCCTCTGCTAATCGGGTTCCAAATGCTATCTACTCGAACTTTCCAAATATCGCTGACATGATAATCTAATACGCCGGATAATGGCGATAAGCGATAATGATTTTCTGGATTCAGTGGGTTGTCGGTACATTCTGCGGGTGTGTTACATAAGGTGACGCGCCGATCGGTAAAATAAATGATTTCGCCTACGCCCAAACGCACTTTTTCTAAACCAGAATGTTGATCAATTAACCGTGTGGTGATGCCTACCCCTATTTGATTGGCATCACCGATGCGATCAATACCGGTAAAACGATTGTAATTAAATATTTGATCATAAGTCAGCGTATTGACAGTCGTATCAAATACTGGAATATTTTTTTGATTTCGATAAGGAATGTAAGTGTAATACACTTGCGGTTCTAAAGTTTGCATAAAAGAAAAATTAGCAAACCGTACATCTCGGCTCAAAGAAAAACCAGAAGCGACATCAAAAATAGGGACAGCGCGATTAATCGTTTTGGGTGTTAAGGTGTCGGTGGTTTGATGTAAAGAATAATTGGTTAAAGCAATTTGTGCACGTGGATTAATATAAAAATACGGCCAATATAAGGGTAAATTGATGCCGGGTTGTGTATTAAATCGATTTCCGACCGGTTCATTAATCGTGGTGCCAGGCGTTTTTTGCATTTCAAAATGCGTGGCTTCATTATTAATAAAATATTCTAAGCCATAGGGTTGATCTGGATAAATACCGTTTAAAACAATTTGTGGTAAACGACGTGGCTGGTTATCTACTATTTCTTCATCGAGTTGATGTAGGGTTTGATATTGTTGTACGCGACCAATGAAATTCCAATTTTGTCCTTTATAGGTAATATCTGCTTCTTGCAATAATTGATTTTGCGTTATTTCATTTAAGCTGGTACTAAAATCCCGTAAATAATAATCATCACTGACATAATTAAAATCAACATGACTAGACCAATGTGGATTGAATTGCGAACGATTACGCCATGAAACACTACTGCGAGTGATGCTAGCATTTTCTAAACGGCTTAATTCTGCTTGAATCGCTGGATTGGTATTGCCGGCATAGTGTTTTTTTTCTGCTGTTTGAAAGTCACGAAAAGCCTTATCGTTTGGTAAAACGCTGACATTCAAATCACCGCGGCTGGTCATGGTTAGATAGCGAAATTCATCGGATAATTGGATGCCGCGTTTAGTTAGAATAGCGGGCGTAATCGTCATGTCATAATTGGGTGCGATGTTCCAATAAAACGGCGCGTATAAAGAAGGGCCGGAAAGACTATCACCGCCAATAATCGGCCATAGAAAACCGCTTTTGCGCCGTTTGTCTAACGGAAAGCTAATGTAAGGGGTATATAATACTGGCACTTCTTTAATATAAACACGTGCATGGGTAGCATAGCCGCGACCGGTATTTTTATCTAACTCAATGTGTTTGGCTTTCACTGTCCAAGCCGGGTTAATCGGTGTACAAGTGCTAAAGGTGGCTTGGGTTAATTCATATACTTTTGGTTGTGTTTGCGAAAATTCTTTTGCGCCGCCCCAGGCAGTTAATGCGGTGATGTGACGTTCAGTTTGCATCTCGGTAGCGCTGATATTCGGCCCGCTGATTTGTAATCCTTGCATGGTCATGCGGTAAGCATTGTTGGTTAGGATTTTTGCTTGGCTACGGAAGATGTAACGGCCTTTTTCAGCAATCACTAGGGTGTTCGGTTCGCGTAAATGGACGTTACCAATTAAATCAATCATACTTAATTTGCCAGTAATTGGATCACGATATAAATAAGCTTTGTTGGCGGTAATTTGTTGACCATAGCGGTTTAGTGTTACTTTACCTTCTAGGGTAGTCGTGCTGTTTTGAGAAAGTAATCCTTGGTTGCCAGTGATTTCTACTAGCTTATTGTTTTCCTCGCCAGCGGGATAAAAAAACGGCGGCTCCACATAATAACCACCGCATAAATAAGCGGTACTCGGTACCCAGCCGAGTTGTTTGGCAATCATTTCTTGAGTGAGCGGTGACAAGGGTGGTGCGATATTATCAGTTGGTGTGGTTGCAGAAAGTGCAATAAGCGGCAGCAGCAATGCTGCAACAAAAAATGTAAGTAGTTTTTTTTTTAGATACATTGTATTTTCCGATATACTTCCTGCAACAGTGTAACGAAAAGGTAGAGATAATGGAATCAATAGCCGTGCTAAATCATACGTTAGATCAGACGACGGCACGTCATGCTGTGCTAACTGCCTGGTTGAGTAAAGTATGTGCGACTACTGACTATCAATTACATCCTATGCCAGGCGATGCCAGTTTTCGTCGTTATTTTCGGGTTGCAATAGAGGGTCGTTGTTTAGTGTTAATGGATGCGCCGCCCGATATGCCGCCACCAGTTGCCAATGGCCAAGCTTTTGTCGCCATTGCTAATATTTTACGCGACATGAAATTGCAAACACCGGAAATTTTTGCGGCTGATATAGAGCATGGATTGGTTTTAATGAGCGATTTGGGGGAAGAAACCTATTTGCAAGCGTTAAACAATAACCCAGCACAGGCAGATAGCCTTTATTGTCGCGCTTTAGAGGCGCTTGCTGTGCTTCAGCAATGTCGCGTTGTGCCCAATTGGCCGGTGCCACCTTTCACTGCGGCTTTAATGCGGCAAGAATGGGCATGGCATAAAGAATGGTTTTTGCAAAAATTATTAGGGGTATCTTTGATTGAGCATGAAAAAGCCTTAGATGACTGTTTTGAACAATTAATTTTATCAGCGACTAGCCAACCGCAAGTCTTTATGCATAGAGATTATCAATCAGCTAACTTAATGGTGTTGCCTCACCAGCAAGTTGGCATATTGGATTTTCAAGATGCATTTATTGGTCCAGTGACTTATGATTTAGTTTCTTTATTGCGCGATTGTTATTTGGCTTGGCCAGAAGAAAAAGTGAACCACTGGGTCAATTATTATTGGCAACTGCTGCAAGCTGATCCGGCGTTTAATCATGTTGACCAAGTTACTTTTATGCGTTGGTTTGATTGGATGGGCATAGAGCGGCATTTGAAAGCTTTATTTACTTTTTCTCGCAAGCAATTGCGCGATCATCAACCGGCTTATCTTGCGCATATACCGCGCACATTAGATTATGTTATTTCGGTGAGCGGGCGCTATCCAGCGTTATCTGCGTTGCATGATTATATGCGAAGTGTCGTGCGGCCCGAGGTTTCCTTATGCGCGCAATGATACTCGCTGCCGGCCGCGGCACTCGAATGGGCGATTTAACCACCCATACCCCTAAGCCTTTACTTAAGCTAGGCGGTCGCTATCTCATCGAATATCCCATCAAACAACTTGCCGCAGCGGGTATTCGTGATATCGTCATTAACGTGTCCTACCTTGGCGAACAAATTCAAGCAGTGTTAGGCGATGGTCATCGTTTCGGCGTGCAATTGCATTACTCCATCGAACCTGAGCGTTTAGAAACCGGCGGTGGTATTGTACAAGCGTTGCCCTTACTAGGCGATCAACCGTTTATTGTCGTTAGTAGTGATGTGATTACTGATTATGCTTTATCTCAATTATTACAGCCGCTTCGTGGATTGGCTCATTTAGTATTAGTCGATAATCCAACTTACCGTCCGCAAGGTGATTTTTGTTTACACCAGAATACTGTGATGATACCAACACATCCCCCTTCTCAAACGACTTACACTTATGCTAATCTCGGCGTCTATTCTCCGGCTTTGTTTCAACTTAGCCAACCAGGGCATTTCCCACTGTCTCGCTTACTGATTCCCGCCATTCAAGCTGGTGCTGTTACCGGTGAACATTACCGTGGCCAATGGCACAACATCGGCACACCTCACGATCTGAATGAATGTGAACGTTCTTTCGTTTACTAACAAATAAAATAAATTACATTTAGGAATATAACCATGTCACTTGCTATTGTTTATAGCCGAGCGTCTGCTGGTATTACTGCGCCGTTAGTCACCGTAGAAGTCCATTTGTCATATAGCGTAATCAAATTTAATATTGTGGGTTTACCTGAAGCCGCAGTACGCGAAAGCCGTGATCGTGTGCGTAGTGCGTTATTAAATACCCATTTTGAATTTCCTATCCGCCATATTACCGTTAATTTAGCACCAGCAGATTTACCAAAAGAAGGCGGCCGTTTTGATTTACCCATTGCGATTGGTATTTTAGTAGCATCTAAACAATTGCCCGAGCACCTATTAGCAAATTTTGAAATGACCGGTGAGTTAGCACTCTCTGGTGAATTACGTCCAGTACGCGGTGTGCTGCCGATGGCATTGGCTGCTTATCATGCGAAACGTTGTTTGATTGTGCCGCAATGTAATGCCAATGAAGCTGCTTTAGCAGAGCAAGCAACCGTCTTTTCCGCGAATCATTTATTAGAAGTCTGTGCGCAATTGAAAGGTATAGACACGCTCAATCCATGTGTGTTTACCCCGATGGCACCATCGAAAGCCTCTTTGTTGGATATGGCAGACGTGAAAGGACAGCCGCATGCTAAACGCGCATTAGAAATCGCTGCTGCTGGACGGCATAGCCTGTTATTTGCTGGCCCACCCGGTACTGGCAAAACCATGTTGGCCAGTCGATTACCCAGTTTATTACCCAATATACCTGAAGAGGCAGCGTTAGAAGTGGCAGCGATTGCCTCGATCAGCAGTAATGGATTTCAACCGGAGACTTGGAAGCAAACGCCGTTTCGTGCACCGCACCACAGCAGTTCCAGTGTCGCTTTAGTGGGAGGCGGCCGTCCGCCCAAACCAGGGGAAATCTCACTTGCGCATCATGGGGTATTATTTTTAGATGAGTTACCTGAATTTAATCGACAAGTCTTAGAATCTTTACGTGAACCGTTAGAATCAGGAGTGATTACTATTTCTCGTGCTTCTTTCCAAACGATTTTCCCCGCTTGTTTTCAATTGATTGCAGCAATGAATCCTTGTCCGTGTGGGTATGCCGGCAGCAAGTTAGACGAATGCCAATGCAGTCCAGAACAAATTAAGCGTTATGTGAATAAAATTTCTGGCCCATTGCTAGATCGCATCGATATGCAAGTAGAAGTAGCGCGTTTGCCGCCAGAAGCATTAGCCAAAAGTAAGCAAGTGCAAGAAACCAGTGCCACTATACAAAATAGGGTGATGCAAGCACAGCAACGGCAATTAGCGCGGCAAGGTAAACTCAATGTCTTGTTAAATGTACCAGAATTAGAACAATTTGCTGTCTTGAATCAAGCCGCGTTACAATTGCTGACGCAAGTGATGAGCAAGTTTAATTTGTCGGCACGGGTTTATCATCGCATTATCAAAGTGGCCCGTACCATCGCCGATTTGGAAGCTGTTGACTTAATTGCAGAAAATCATATTAGCGAAACGTTGCAATATCGATATTTTGATAAGAAAAAAGGCTAATATCAGTTTTTTTTAAGCTGATTACGGTATACTAAGAGATAATTATAATGCAATGGTATTAATTTAAGCTCGTTATCTTATGTATGTCAGTTATGTTGAGGATAACTAAGCAATTAGATGTCATCCCGCAAAATACCCGTTCAAGAACCTTGAACGAAGAGATGTAGTGTCACGGGTATTTGTGCGGGATCCGGTAAATGGCATTGCAATTGCTAGGTATAAACCGGATCCCGCACAAATGTCCGCGATAGAACAATAACTTCGCTCAACTTTTTCTGGCGGACATTTTGCGGGATGACATCTGTAGTAGCATATTGTCATCGAAATGATTGACATGCACAGGGATGGCAAACTTAAGTTAGTGCCATTAAATTATAATAAGTAGAAATGCTATAGCGTGACGTATAAATAAATGTAATGAGCCAGAAAATACCTTCAAAATACGAGGAAAAACAATGACTTTAGTGTTTTATCCCCATTCTGATGACATGCGCAAAGGGTCTCTTACTGAAAAAATTGAGATATTGAATGAGGCAGCCGAGCGCTATAAAGCGATGATATTAGCTGTCACGAATAATAATGCCCATAAAATTACAGATAATATTGAAAGCGATGGTAAAAAATACCATGTACCACGAGAGCAAACTTGCGCATATAATTGGGAAGAAATTGCTCGTATCCTCTACCGTGTGCGAAATCTGCCTGAGGTAGAAAAAGAAGCCAAATTAAAAAAAGCTAACTTATTGATTAAATTAGCAGAAGTATATGAAATATTGCGTGCGGCAAAAATGCCTAAATTAGAAGCGGTCAGATTGTCTTTAATGAGTGAAGCAATGCAATTACGTAGTGGGGATACCCACGCAGGCAGTTGATTTTTTTGATAAAATATATTTTAACAATGAGTCTTCCTAATAATCCCTTAAGTAAACTCAGATAAAATAGTAATAATTGTTTATTATGAATAAGCATATAACGCGAGATAAGAGAAATTAATATGACTAAACCCGAAGTAAATACAGCGCATTCATCACCAAAAAAGAAGCGTATCCGCGTGATTGCGCTTGGGGATAAGCATTTACAAAACCAACTATCAAATGATCAATATGAAAAATTTGTTGATGGTGTAGTCAGAAGTGTTTTTAAAAAACAATATAATAACGTTATTTTTACTGTCGGCGCTTATGACCACCAAGATAATTTTGATCAATCTACTTATGTTCCAGAAAAACAAAAAAAAGACAGGCTAATACTAAGATCACAAACAAAAACCACAGCAAACTCACGACAAAAAAAATATTTGGATCAATTGGTAACATTAAGCGATGTTTGTGATGCGCGTATTCATGCAAAGAAAAAACAACGAGCGCTTGAAAATAAAGCTAACAAAAAAGACGGTAAAGCGCTAATACCTGAGCATAAGGTTAATAAGAAAGCTTGTTATGTCAACGAGATTTTATTAGCAGATATTTTTGGTGAGACGGAAATTGGTGAGCAATTTGAAAATACGTTTAATCAGGCCGGTTATCCCATTTCTTTTGGTAGAAACAAGATTCTTTTTTCTAAAGCTATTCAAGATACCAGTGGGTTTTTAGTGCTTTATGCACAAGTGCATCAAATAAAATTAGAAAAAAGCCATGCACAGATTGTCTATGATTTTATGGGGCTGAAGTCGCAGGAACAAAAACGTGAGTTGATAGCATTTTTACAAAATCATAAAGGAGATCAATTATTGCCACGTGGCGTTACAGTGCGAATAAAGGTGGGTAAAGAATTGTATAAGATAAAAGGCAGAGGCATTATTGATGATAATTTTCGAAGTAATGTGATTAGGATGGCAGAAAAAGCAGGGCTTTCACATATTAAAATACAGTCACCAGATGAAAAAAAATCTACAAATGTGATCCATGCATTGCTTGGAGCTAATTTAAATTTAGATATTCACAGTATAAAGACGCCTTCATCTGAGCAACAATTACAACAAACGGGTTCCACATCAAGTACTCCTATAATGGTAGCAAGAAGTCCTATTGATAATGATGACCAGATAGTAGTAGAAGAAGGGCCGATACCATTAGCAAAAGAGCAAGTGAGCAATACTGCTAATACAAATCGCGCATTTACGCTTGAGGAGATGGACGTATTGGCTGTAATTGCAGAACGAAATGAAAGTGTATATCCCAAGGAATTTAATCGACAGTTAGCTAGACTCAAACAGAGGAATAAGAAAAAATCGGATGTTGAAAAATCCGTATTTGAAGCCTGGATTATGTCATTACAATATTTACGCGATGATATTTATGCGGATATTAATCGACAGCAACAAAAAAATCATAGCTCAGAAGGAATTCGTAACAGCCACGCAGTTAAATTGGCCAATTATACAGTTGAGTTAATTAAAGAAACATTACGTCCAACTACTTCACCAGAAAACAAATCAGATGATGAGATGCGCAAAGCGCAATTAGCAGTCGTAGAAAAATATGCTAAACAAACTGCTCGTTTATCTTTACGATCAAACATCGCTAAAGCAGCAACATTGGTATATGTCGCTACCTTGACCGTACTAATATGTACGGTAGTTTGTGCGATAGCAGGCTGTATTACTGCTGCTGTGGCAGGTGGATTATTGACAGGCCCCGGTGGATTATTTACTGGGTTGTTAGGATTGATTGCCGGCGCATCGGTTGGCGCTAAGTTGGGCGTGATGGTGGTTGCGCCATTAGTAGGCGCTAGTGTTTTTACCGCGTTGACTGGTTATGGATTATTTAAATCAGAAGTGTTGCCTAAGGCGACAAAACATGTCACTAAACAAACAACCGCATTTCTTGCTGCTGAGCAGAAAAAATTAGAAAAAATTAAGGAGGAAGCTACTGAAACGCAAGAGCAAGCAGTGCGAGTGTCAACGTCGATACATCAGGTTGATGCTCAAAGACCTCCTCTTAGTATTGAGACTGTTCGACGGTCACCACCAAAGTCGCAAGGATGGCCAAACCTATTCTCAGACAAAGCACCATTGCGAGCAAGTGCAAATATAATAGTAGGTTCACCAGATCTAAGTTTATTAGATGAGCAACGATTATCTCAATCATCTAAAGAAGGAGTTCGTTCGAGTTTTCGGCAAGTGGTAGTAACTTAATCGTAGCCTGGGTGGAGCGCAGCGGAACCCGGGGTTATTCTCTTCAAAATATGAATATAATAAATATCTATACCCCTCACCCGCCGCGCTTCGCGCGTCGGCCTCTCCCACAAGGGGAGAGGCAAAAAACCGCTTTATTTTAAGATGATATTTCTTTTCTAGTAGAGTCTCTTTATTGAATAAATACTAAAGCTTTTGCCTCTCCTACAAGGGGAGAGGCAAAAAACCGCTTTATTTTAAGATGATATTTCTTTTCTAGTAGAGTCTCTTTATTGAATAA
>DATAXC010000073.1:0-2527 GCA_036266895.1 Gammaproteobacteria bacterium | reverse complement strand
CAACATATTTTGCGATAAAAATTCTTGGACCTTTGCAGCATCTTTAGTATTTTCAACCGCAATCATAGTAATCTCTTCTCCTAATTTTACTGGACCAGTAGCGCGGAACTCTTGCTCGCCAAAATCATACAAGTAAACATTTTCTTCTTTTTCACAAATATAAATGACTGGAAACGGTTCTTCCAAAAAATATTTTTCCAGCGGAGTGAATTTACAAACTTTTTTAGCATTAACTAACTGGTTTAACTGCGCTAATTTACCATTCAATAATTCAATATGCTTTATAGCCAAATCACGCATTTTTTCCAATAATTCACGATGCACGGTATGGCCAATGAGGTAATCATGCAAGAACATATTAAAAACATGCGCTCCATCAAGATCTTCTAGTCTTGAAAAGCGCTGGATCAACCCATCAGCATTATAATAATTTTTATTCACATCAAAATAAGAGAACCCGGGAAAAAGCTCAATTGGCACTTCTTCTGGATATTTGAAATCACTATTTAAAGTAAAAAATTGTCCTGTAGACAAGCTAATCTCTTTTTTACCAAAACTAGTCCGAACAGTAGAAGTCAATGGCACTTCAAAAAGCGTCAATACTAATTGCAAGTTTTCTGTCGTAGGATGATCGCAAATATCTTTTATGTTAACATTGTGATCTCGATTTAATTGTTTGATCTTATTTAAAATATGCTTAAACGTTAAATGTGCTAAAACGGCATCTTGACAGTCTTTTTTTATTTCCTTTGACATTCCTTCAAACAAGGGAAAATTAACATGAATCTGTTTACCAAGCAGACTGATTAAATAAAAAAACTGTATGATGGCATTATAATCTAAATTAAATTTTTCTAATTCTGCTTGAGAAAAAACCTCGGCGCCTAGTTGTTGTGCACGCCCCACATAAATCGATAAAATATCTATATAATTACAGCCACCCGCTAATACATGGGCTGCACAATCTTTCGCCTGTTGCAAGGCCAATTCTTTTGTAGGCGATGTGGTGACTGTATATTTTTCCAGGACTTTTTCTAACGTATAGTCATTCATCCCTCGACTGCTTAATGCGCCAAATGAAAAACCACTACTTTTTCCGAGCGTACGCAATCCACCTTCAGTAATTTCACCGCCAAAAGGAGCAACACCAAATTTATTAATCAAAGTAATAGGATGCTCAAAAGTAAACGCTGTCATTCTTTGCAAAGCGAGCGATAAACTATTAGACCCATGTAGAAAACCTTGAAAAACTGGTTGCACGGTTGCCAATTCTGTCGATAAAAATCTTGGTACTTCTGGTTTAAGAAATTCCCCCAAATAAGCATCTTGTTTGATTATATACGTCATCATAGCTGAACAAGCATTTTCAGCATGTTCAAATAACACTTTTGACGATAAAGCGTAACAAGGATTAGTTTCTTTTAAAGCAAGCACTGTTTCATCTAGCAAAATAATTTCACAACCAAACAACATATCTTTTTGACTGCGAATTAAAGCATGCATCTGTTTAACTACTGTTAACAAATCATCGTCAGGGAAATTCGGCATTATTTCTTTGGCTATACGCACAGAAAACCGACCATTGCAGCGTATAATGTCCTTACAATCTGCCAGTGCAACCAATTGCCGCAGGTATTGATAATATGTCAGGCATTCTTCAGCGATACCTTGTTTTCGCAAAAAATCCTCATATTTTTTTGGATCATCTTTGCATTCTACTATCATGGAAAATACTTTAACAAAATCTTCAGGTAGTCCATTTTCAATTAAAAAATCATGATATAGTTTTGCGTTTTTTGCTTCATTTGTATCACGTGCTTCATGCTCTCTCGCCGCATCATGATACAATACTGCATAACGAATTAACATAATGATATGAGTTTCATCTAACCCAAATGTTTGCTTAAAGTAAGCGAAAGTATCCTGAGTATTTTTATTATTTTCAGATGAATTTTTCATTATACCATGCAAAATCAATACCAAGGCTTGCGCTCTACTGACATGCATCGCACCATGTTGTTGCCTTTCTATTCGACCATCGCGTAAATTTTCTTTTGTTCTTGCAGGTAATAGAGCGCCTGCTGTATCTCGCAATAATGGAAGTAAATAATGTTTCTCTATGATGTGTTGAGAATGATGATAAAAATTTTCATGCAACGCTTGAATGCGTTGTTTTTCTTCTATTGAAAGTTGCATGTGTGCAGTACCTATTTTGTGTATTTATTAAGCTACATTAAGTGATCATAAAATACACTATTGCATTAAAAATGTCAACTGCTTTTTACTACCTCAACAGTCCTATACAACGTTAACACGCGCATAAAAAAACTAGAAAATACACATTGCACGCCAAGAATAAAAAACGTAAGAGAAGGAATCAAAATACGCATAATTTGGCTAGGAATTAGCGGGCCAAATGCATGTTGCTGCCAATACCAAAATATGCTACAGGCACCGATGCTGCCGATAATAATTAACAATAAGCCAACAATTAAGCCGCGCTCTAAAGTAAAACCAGGCAATACGC
>DATAXC010000070.1:0-2399 GCA_036266895.1 Gammaproteobacteria bacterium | reverse complement strand
AATTTGCTTGTCCAGATTGCGGTTATAGTTTGCAAGAATTATCACCACGTTTATTTTCTTTTAATAGTCCGATTGGCGCTTGTTCTGATTGTGATGGGTTAGGTGTCAAAGAAATTTTTGATCCCACATTAGTTGTTAATGCTAATTTGAGTGTCGCTGATGGTGCGATTCGAGGTTGGGATAGACGTAATACTTATTATTATCAAATGCTCACATCCTTAGCGAAACATTATCAATTTAATTTAGAAACACCGTTTCATCGATTATCGAAAAAAGTACAGAATGTCTTACTGAATGGCAGCAATGAAACGATCCGTTTTCGTTATAAAGGCGAAGATGGCTATACAGTTGTCAAAAATACAACGTTTGAAGGTGTGATGCCGAATTTAGAACGCCGTTATCGCACTACTGATTCTGAATTAGTCCAAGAAGAATTACGCAAATACATTGTCACGCGTCCATGTGAAGCGTGTGCGGGTACTCGTTTAAATAAAGCCGCACGCCATGTTTTTGTCGGCGATAAAAGTTTGCCAGAAATTGCCAGCTTTGCTGTCGATAAATCAAAAGCATTTTTTGAAAAATTACATTTGCCTGGTTATCGCGGAGAAATCGCAGTCAAAATTGTGAAAGAATTGACGAGTCGATTAAGTTTTTTAGTCGATGTCGGTTTAGATTACATTAGTTTAGATCGCAGTGCCGATACATTATCTGGCGGTGAAGCACAACGTATACGGTTAGCTAGTCAAATTGGTTCTGGTTTGGTGGGCGTGATGTATATTTTGGATGAACCTTCGATTGGTTTGCATCAACGTGATAATGAACGCTTATTACGTACCTTGCGGCATTTGCGCGATTTAGGTAATAGTGTGATTGTTGTTGAACATGATGAAGATGCGATTCGTAGCGCCGATCATGTATTGGATTTAGGGCCAGGAGCCGGTGTGCACGGTGGAGAAATTGTCGCGCAAGGCACGCCCGCAGAGATTATGCGGCAGAAAAATTCGCTGACCGGACAATATTTATCTGGTAAACGCTGCATTACCATACCGCGCAAACGTCTTCCTGTGAATACAGAAAAACAAATTAAAATTAATCGTGCACAAGGCAATAATTTAAAAACAATTGATGTGACTATTCCAATAGGATTAATGACGTGTATTACCGGTGTTTCCGGTTCTGGTAAATCTACTTTGATTAATGATACGTTAGCGCCTGTCGCAATGCGTTTATTAAATGAAGCAGGTAATACAGAGCCTGCATTACACGACAGCATAGAGGGATTAGAATATTTAGATAAAGTAGTCGTCATTGATCAAAGTCCAATTGGTCGCACGCCGCGTTCTAATCCAGCCACTTATACCGGTTTATTTACCGCAATTCGCGATTTATTTGCAGGTACACAAGAAGCGCGGTCGCGTGGTTATCAAGTGGGCCGGTTTAGTTTTAATGTCAAAGGTGGGCGTTGTGAAGCTTGCCAAGGAGAAGGATTAATTAAAGTCGAAATGCATTTTCTTGCTGATGTGTATGTGACGTGTGATGTATGCCAAAGTAAACGCTACAATCGCGAAACGTTAGAAATTCTTTATAAAGGTAAAAATATACATCAAGTGTTAGAAATGACAGTGGAAGAAGCACGCACTTTTTTTGATGCGATTCCAGTGATTGCCAGAAAATTGCAAACGCTATTAGATGTCGGTTTGTCTTATATTTCATTAGGGCAAAGTGCAACGACGTTATCTGGTGGTGAAGCACAACGCATTAAATTAGCAAAAGAATTATCGCGCCGTGATACTGGTCGTACTTTATATATATTAGATGAGCCCACTACTGGGCTGCACTTTTATGATATTGAGCAATTGTTGCAAGTGCTGCATCGCTTGCGTGATCATGGCAATACCATAGTGGTGATTGAGCATAATTTAGATGTGATTAAAACCGCAGATTGGATTATTGATTTAGGCCCTGAAGGGGGAGATAAAGGCGGCCGGGTGGTGGCAGTGGGAACACCTGAAAATGTCGCAAAATCAAAAACATCATATACGGGTGAATTTTTAAAAAGAGTGTTGAATGCTAAATAAGTAAGAGCCAGGGTGTTGTTATCCGGGCAAGTTTTGTTGTAGAAAAACACCTTCTTCCGCCAATGTTGGGCTTCGCGTTGCTCAGCCCAACCTACGCGGGCACCCTCCAATCATATAGATCAGTAAACCAACTTTCCCTTTCCCGGGCGTTGTTGAATAAATGGGAAAGTGCAGAGTATGGCCTCTCCCCTTGTGGGGGCGTTGTTGAATAAATACGCCTAGAGAGCTTTTGCCTCTCCCCTTGTGGGAGAGGCCGACGCCGTTAGGCGGCGGGTGAGGGGTGTATTTCCAACTACCATGGCCTAATCGTGAACGTGCCCG
>DATAXC010000054.1:0-2163 GCA_036266895.1 Gammaproteobacteria bacterium | reverse complement strand
AATGACTTTGTAATAACATATCCTTGTTTGACCTGCTTCTTTTGGCACAATTCTAGCAGACCTCTCAGGTCTCTCGTATCAGTGTGTTGAGCTCTGTATTTTACCTCGAATGGAATAATTTCGTTTCCCATTTCAGCAATTAAATCTACTTCTAAATCTTTGGTGCCTCTCCAATAGGTGAATCGTATGTTTTGAGGATTAAGCTGTGCATAAAGATGTTTGAAGACCGCGGTTTCAGTTGCAACACCCAATGCGGCAGGATCATCTAGAATGCTTTTGCCTTTCAAAAATACTGCTGGTGCTATAGCCGGATCAGCCATGTATATTTTAAATTTACCTCTCAAGATATCTTTTCCATAGCCAAATGGTAACAAACGATAAATAAGATGAGTTGCTTCTAAAAGATCAATGAAATGCTGTGCGGTAGGCCGCTTTACTGATAGATTGCCACATAAATCAGGCATATCGAGAATGCCGCCATCATGCATGCATAAATATAAAAAAGTTTGCTCTAATTCTAGTACTCGCCGCACTCCGAACAGTGCGGTCATATCACGTTTTAAAACTTTATCAATTATATCTTCACGGAGCAGTCTTTGTGCTTGATTTATGCTTTCAACCAATGCTGTTTGAGGGAACCCGCCTCGTATCAAATATTCATGAAAATGGCCAACATATGGATTAGCAATTTCGCTTATTTCGTAAAAATCTTTCTCTTTCCATGCGAATATATTTTCTAAGGGGTTTAATGGTGGAAGTTTTGGTAGATTTAATTTTTTTAATTGTAAATATTCAAAGAATGAAAGTGTTGTTAAGCGAATTGTATGCCAGCGTCCAACCCCTGATTCTTGCTTGTCTTGAATCAAAGGCATTGCAGACCCAGTGAAGATGATGCGTCTACTTTTGTTAAAATCAACCTGATGCTTGACCCATGTACCCCAATCGCGAATAAATTGGGCTTCATCAAGAAAGAGGTATTCTTGCTCAGGGGATGTTTTTGGCTCTCGCGCTCGCCAAGCTTCTAGTACAGCGTCAATGCCAGCCAGTTTTATAATAGGGTGGTCAAATGTGGCATACAAAATATTTGCTGGAGGTATGCCATCGTCTAATAATTTATTAATTACCTGCATTAATAGGGTCGTTTTTCCTATTTGCCTTGCTCCAGATAGTAGTACGGCGCGTGGGGCTGGTGGTTTATAAGCCCAAGTAAATAGCTCATGAAATGCGGCTCTTCGCCATTTTGGGAGGTCAGGAATTGGTTCTTTCCTCCACCATGGATTAAATTTGGCCAAGATCGCTATTAATTCATTTTGAGATATGTTCATAATATGAATAACTTACCATAATTTATTTAACATATTCAAGCGTACTTTAACAAATACATCAATTTAGTTAAAGTATACTTATATTATAACTTGAATTTAGTTAAAGTATGATGATTTTGCGATACATGTTTCCATTACTATCGAAGAAGAGCTCAATAATGTTCAAAAATAATTAATCGAGGAGGCGATGGAAATTCGCTTGATATGTAACCTTGTTGGTTACATTGAATAGGTGGTAATGATGAGATATTTGGGGTGTCGCAAGTTGGCCAAAACTGGAATTGCATTACGTTTTATAAATGGTGAAGCACTCAATGTTAATTAGGAGGATTATCACTAATTAGTACGCTGAGATCAAAACATCGTAAGCCAACACATCCAGGCGCAATTTTGCGTGAAGATGTGCTGCCGTCATTAGGTATCAGCCAAACAGAGCTCGCTGATCGTTTGGGTGTGTCGCGCCGCACTGTTTCACAGATTCTGCATGAACACCGCCCTCTGACTCCTGATATGGCGATCAGGCTGGCGCATTTGTTAGGCACCACTCCTGAGAGCTGGCTTAACATGCAGCAGACGTTAGATGTTTGGCAATTAGAAAAAAAGTATGCGCGGATTTATGAACAGATTGTGAAAATGGCTTAGTTAATTTTTATTGTATTAGCGGACACTTTTGTTAGGAAGCGGGCACAATAGCGTACGCAACCGGCCAGCTTCCTATGCGTATTAAAAACGTTTTTGACGTTTATGTTCCGGTTCTGACGCCGATTTTAGTTGCCCAACAAGCTGCTTAAATTCATTGGTTCTCACTTTATATAGGTGGCTGACAGCTACCAAGTCG
>DATAXC010000004.1:0-1692 GCA_036266895.1 Gammaproteobacteria bacterium | reverse complement strand
CTATTCTCAGAAGGATTGGTTGTTATAGAACGTTTTGGATTATCGAAAAAACCATCTATCGCTAATCCCCAGGGATTAGACTTGATATCAGTTTCATATCGAACTATCCGCAACATATATTCAATTTCAACATTTTTAATTTCATTACCGTTCATGTTCATATGTTCATTCAACCGCATTTTTAGTCTTATTATCCATACACCATTTTTAATTTGTTGCACATCACCTTGATCAAATACAACACCATTAACCCCTGTCACAGTGCGAAGCCTATTCTGCAATTCCCCTTGATTTAATCGTTCATTGTAATCACGTATTAGAAAGCTCTTAAAATTTGGTGTTAAATAGGAAGAAAATCGTTCAATGTTTTTCTTATAATCTTCGGTACCATTAATCGGCCAATGATTAATCATCTGCCAAATATAATAGGTAAAACTATAGATGGTAGTGTGTGGATATTCTCCAGCTTGCAAGGTTATTCCAGTTGGCGGCACTTGTGGAGGCAAATAAACTTTTACTTTAGCTTGAGCATAAAACCATCCTGCTACTAACATTACATTTAATAAAAATGAAGTTATAAATGCAATAACAAGCACTTTCAATGCCAAATGAGCATTTTCAAGTGCATTTTGAAATCGCATATTATTTTCTTCCGATAGACCACTTACCGCTTCTACGCAAATAAATTGGTCTTATTAAGCCATGATCTTCGCACCATAACAGGAAGCACTGTTTAACATGGCCTTTGGGTTTCCCTTGTTTTAACTTTTGAAAAAATAGTGCTAATCCCCAACTTTCTAATACCGCCAAGGGAAAAGCTAAACCTACTCCAACTAGGAACATATTCATTAATATCTTAGTAAATAAGCCCAATATCATTATGCTGATGCCTAAGCTAATGAGTACAATCGTCTGCATTTCTTTCATCGTACAGCCACAAAAGACTACTGCATCAAAATTAAGACGATGAGCCAATAAATCAGTTTCATCTTGCTGTGCTACCATTATTGAATGTCCGCTGAAAACGCTGTCCAACCCACGCCAATTAGAATAAAGCCTACGGTTACACCTATAGCAAGTAAAATAAAAGTCATAATTAAGTTACCGTGGTCTTTATCACGACTATCTTCACGTAATCGATTAATTAACACCCCTAAACATATCAGAATTAACAATCCCCCTACTCCAACCAATGCGTATTTCAAGGCAATTTGCAAATGCGTACCCACTGTTTGTTCAAAATTACCGCCATCAACATGGATACTTGGGAAAGGGTTTCTATCGCTATAAACTAGACCCGGATAAATACCGATAAAAGTAGCTACCCAGATAACTATTTTTTTTAGCTTCTTAAGCTGTTTCATAAAAGACCATTTAGGCTACATAAATAAAAATCAGCATAAGAACAAAACTGAGTCCAAACACACTTAAAAAAAACACCATTTTGTCCCAAGGGGAACCAGAATCTAGCAAATGCATCAAACCAGCCAAAATCAATACGGCAATGATTAAAGTAATGCCACCTACAAATAAGCGTACATCGAAATTTAATCCATTTGCGTGCAGTCCAGATGCTGCATAAAATGCATCTTGCTGTTTAGGACTCATTTACTTTTTTCTCGATATATAGTCACCACGTAAAGCAGGTAGTTGACGTGGCACTAGTCGCTCTTGTTTTAATTTCTCATTTAT
>DATAXC010000345.1:0-12472 GCA_036266895.1 Gammaproteobacteria bacterium | reverse complement strand
CCGCGGCAGCGGCTGGCATTAATTTAGCAATATTTTCGCAGGCACAGCATAATGCTTGTACTAAATCATTGTTGATATTCAACGTGTGATCAACGTCGTTAACCGGTTGATAACGAAAACTACATTCAACTTTACCCCGCTTTAAAGCGGCACGAATTTGTTCACGTAAAGCGGGTTCAAATATACGTAACGTTTCCGGCAAATAGACACTCATTTCCAAATAGCGGTGATTAATCGAACGCATTTCACATACCAATGTACCCCAATCGCCTTGTTGTTGCAGGCGAGCAAACGCTGTCATACTATAAATCATCTTTTTCCCCTATTAATTCATAAATTGCGATACTTTCATGTTTACCTGTAAATACCACATGATCAACTAAACGTAAAATATAATCGTTTTTAATTTGCTGATAAACGGTTTCGGTGACTAAGATAGGAATACCATAAATTTTACTTTCACTAATCAACCGGCTAGCAATGTTTACTGTATCACCTAATGCTGTATAATTTAACCGCTCAGAAGAACCGACATTACCGACAATCGCTTCTCCAAAATGAATACCGATACGCGTTTGAAAAACATGTTTTTTTTGTTTAGCCCAGACTTCATTTAAGATTTTAATTTTTTTCATGCATTCTAACGCAGCATGTGCGGCTTGAGCACAAGGATTATCTGACGCATGCGGCGCACCCCAAAAAGCCATCACCGAATCACCAATATATTTATCGATCACCCCTTGTTCCGTAATAATACACTGTGACAATGCATCAAAATATTCATAGACTTGCTTAATTAATTCGTTACTATCTGTTTCTGAAGCAATTGCAGTAAATCCTCTAATGTCAGAAAAAAACACAGCGATATCGCGTTTAGCGCCGCCGACAATCGCATCTTCACCGGCTTTAATTAACTGGCGGACTAAACTATCTGGCACATATTTCTTAAAAGAGCGTAAGCCAATTTTCATACTATCGATCGCTTCAGATAATTCCGTGACTTCACGAATATGCGATGAAATCGGTTTAGAGCTAGACAAATCGAATTGTTTAATTTTTTCTGTTTCAGCCACTAATTTTTTAATCGGTGTCACGACACGCGTCACCAGCATCAACATGACAGCAATACCTAACGCAAAAATCGTTACATCAAAAAACAAATAAGCAAATTCTATGATATGCAATTGATGAGTAAAATCTGCGGCAGGCGCGACAATACCAATAAACCAATTATTATTGGCCAAAGTCGGAATCGACCGGAAAGAAGCTAAGTAAGTTGCGTCGTTACTTTTAAATTGAAAAAACGTTTGATGCGTATCTTGATAAATAGTCGCTGCTGCTTTCACCCAGGGTTTATCCACGAACAAAGAAGTATCCTGAAGATGCTGTCTTTTTGCCGGCAATAATTCTAACCTTGCCAATGAAGGCGTAGCAATAATGACACCATGTTTATCCAATAAGATAATTTCACTTTTTTTACTGATTGTTTGTGTTTCAAGAAAACGTGATAAATAATCTAAACCGATATCAATGCCAAATACACCAAGCAAAGCACTGCCATTTTGATGGAAAATAGGGGTAGCAACGGTAATACCTAAATAATAAGAGGTGGGCTCAAAAGTATAAACATCTGTCCAAATTGTCTTTTTTTGTGTGGCCGCTTGAATAAACCACGGACGATTACGTGGATCATAATCGATAGAAATCACACGGCGCCCTACTTCGCGATATTGCTTATCTAGGTAAACAAATGTAGCCGTTGCTTGCGTCGTTGCAACCGTTGTCTTTGCCGTAGTCGTTGACGCAGCAGGGGTTTTGATTGGTGATCGTGTAATAATTTGACTAGTAAACCCATGCTCGGCTTTACGCACACTAATCCAATTACCATTCACATCACCCCAATAAATCTCTTTCGCTAATGCTAATTTTTCCAATAATCGCATCATGTAAAAAGTCATTTCATGCGCATCATCGACATGAATAGCGCCATCATAAATATTTTCAACTGAAAATAAATTGGCCGCTTCCAATGGATGTAACTTGACATCTAAACCATGCAAAATCGAATACGAGGCACGATCTATTAATAAAAAAGCGGCATTTAAAGTTAATTTATGTAAATGAATGTAAAAAACACCAAAAAATGTACCGGTAATGATAACAAATAAGGTAATAAAAATTGCTAGCAAGCTAAAACGCAAGGTGAATGTCATGTGTTTTATTTTTTCTAGCAAACGATATCTCCTAGGTTATTGCTGTTTTTGTTGCTGCATAAATGATGAAAATGCTTGTTCTACTTCTTCTGCCTTCACAATCGGTTTGGCACTCGCTGTGACAGATTTTTGTTTGCTATTTGCCGCTTTATTAGCAGGTGTGATGGTCGCCGGCACAGACTTATCTTTTTTTACCACCTGCTCTTGTTTAATTTGCGCAGGTACGGGTACGCGCATGTTGGGTAACGTGGTATAAAATTCAAAGCGAATCGATTGCTCTGCATCATCTGGTTTTTTAATCGTTTGGTTATTGGTTGCTGGCGGAGACGCCGCTGCGATAGCAATTGTACTCGGCAACAATACCAGACAACCAAGCAACAACAACGCTAACCAACGACCATCACGCAAAGTCCGTTGTGTTATTGGATAATCTTGCTTACTCATATCCTGGGTCATGTTTACATACTTTCTGGTGCGGTGATACCTAATAATTTAAACCCATTCAGCAATATTTGCCGAGTCGCCGTTACTAATGCCAACCGGGCATTGCGTAACGCTGCATCTTCAACTAGAAATTGCTGGGCGTTATAATAGCCATGAAAATGACCGGCCACCTCTCGCAAGTAATGCGTTAATTGATGCGGTTCATAATGCAAAGCTGCATTTACTATCATATCAGAATAACGCGATAATGTGGTGATTAATTGTCGTTCCGGCTCGGTATTGAGCAAATTGAGTTGAGCCAATCCAACTGTTTCGTCATATTGCCAGTTTCGTTCGGCTAACTGCTTAAATACACTACAAATTCGCGCATAAGCATATTGCACGTAATAGACTGGGTTTTCATTAGATTGGCTTTTTGCTAATTCCAAATCAAAATCCATATGTTGCTCTGATTTACGCATTACATAAAAGAATCGCGCTGCATCATTACCAACTTCATTGCGTAACTCACGCAAGGTGACAAAATTACCGCCGCGCGTTGACATTTGTACTTGTTGCTCGCCGCGGTATAGCGTCACAAATTGCACCAATTGATGAATCAACCGTTCGGGATCAATACCTGCAGCTTGTACGACTGCTTTTATGCGTGGCACATAGCCATGGTGATCCGCACCAAAAATATCCAAAGCAATATCAAAACCACGCTCAAACTTATGCAAATGGTAAGCTGCATCATTGGCAAAATAAGTACGTTGGCCATTGGAACGGACTAATACGCGATCTTTTTCATCTTGAAAATCGGTGGTACGAAACCATAATGCACCTTCTTTTTGATAAACGTGACCGCTGGCAGTTAACACGGCAATCAATTTATCTACAGCATCCGTCATCACTAAGTTACGTTCAGAAAACCAATGATCATAATGCACACCAAATTCAGCTAAATCTTCGCGGATATCCGCCAAAATATTTTCTAATCCCAAATCAAATAATGATTGGTATTGATCTTCACTTAACGTTTGTTTAGTACGTTCAATCAGTGCATCAATGTAAATTTCTTTATCACCGCCTTGCAATTCATCAGCGGGTAATTCTGCAAATAAAGCATTGGCAGCAACGCGAAAATGGTCATGATGTATGTGCTGAATGGCTTTAGCAATTTCAATCACATAATCGCCGCGATAGCCATTGACTGGAAAAACAATCGTTTCGCCGCATAATGCTAAATAACGCAGCCAAATACTGATGGTCAAAATATCCATTTGCCGCCCTGCATCATTGACATAATATTCACGTGCGGTTTTAAAACCAACCGCATCCAGCAAATTAGCAATCACGTCGCCAACCGCGGCATGACGGCCATGACCGACATGTAATGGGCCGGTGGGATTAGAAGACACATATTCGACTAATACTCGTTTGCCTCTACCCATGATAGAACGGCCAAAATTTTCTTTTTCCGTCAAAATAGCGGGTATTACTGCATTTAACGCTGAAGCCGATAAGAAAAAATTAATGAAACCGGGGCCAGCAATCGCCACTTTTTCCACATAAGGCGAGGAGGGCAAATGGTGGACAATTAATTCAGCAATCTCTCGTGGTTTTTTTTGGGCTGCTTTAGCTAATACCATTGCAACATTGGAAGCAAAATCGCCGTGCTGCTTGTCTTTGGTCGCGTCTACTTGAATCAGGGCTGGCATAGCCGGCAATTGGCCGCTTTCTTCGAGCTGTTTCACGACTGTATTCAGTAACGTTTCGATGTGTTGTTTCATTTTATTGTGATATTCCTTAGAAAAAACTGTGGTTATTATCGCTTCTTATCCCAAACTTGCAACCGTATTTTCAGGAATTTCCTTTTCACAGGACAAAAAGATGTTAAGCATTGGATTCAGTATCTTCATCTAGGAAGGTCGATACGCTTACATTAAATCGTTTAGCCAATAACTGCAACTGACGCAAATTAAGCTTTCTTTTTCCTCTTAATACCTCAGAAACAACACCCTGGCTACCAATCTCAGGCAAATCAGCCTGATTGAGATGATGTAATTCAATCAGATATTTAAGTGCGCTCATACCTTGATTTCTATTGCTCGATTGAACATGGCTGTCCTCATAAGCAGCAATCAAATTACTTAATACATCTACTAAACCAATCAAAGGATGCTTCTCATTTTCACCTACGATATCCAATAATTGATCAAGTCGTTTAACTAATAAATGATAGGCTGTTTCGTTTTTTGGGTAGGTTAAAATAGGCGCGACGTATTTCCAATGTTTCGTTGCCTGTGCAAAAACATCATTTACTTTTACTTTAACAGATGCTCGAATCATATAAGGTTCCTCTATTTTTTCCATAATCCTTTATCGTAATCTTTGTGATTAAGAATATGACGTATATAAATACGTTGGCGGTCAAAATGAATACTGGCAATTAATCGCACTTTATTACCCCCAATATCAAATACATATAACATCCCAACTTTATCTATGCTGCCAAAAGTTTTCTTTAATTCAGCATAATTTTTAAAGCTATTCTTACTAATCACTTGATACCAACCTTCTAGCGCATGAATCATATTAGGATATATAGCTTTTGCTTCTTGAATACGTTTTTTACTAATCACGTGCATTTTATACTATTCCCTTCTTTTATGTTAAGTATATATCTCAATTTGAGATATATCAAGCTTATTCGGTGAGTGGCAATCCAAAATGTCACAAAATACTTAGATCGCTGCCTATTTTACCTTTTTCTTTGTAAGCCTTTTCCTGCAAAACAATAGCGATATTAACCTATTATTTTCGACTATACCTTAAAAAAACAAAAATATAAAAATATAACTAATTGATTAATATAATTTAAAAAATAAACTGGATAAAAAATATTCGCCTCTCCCTATGCACTACAAAAATCATGTTGCGGGTATACCCTAGTACAGCACAGTACATTCCGTTAGAATGATTCTGGTGGTCATGGATTGATCGCTCTCGCATATGGACTTGTGCAACCACTCCTCGTTTTGTGTGTTCAAGGACGGCATTTTTGGCAAGGATTGTCAGACCTGAGTTGAGCATGTATAGGCAGTGATAAAACACTGCCTTTTTTTTGTTTAGAAAAAACACCCTATTCCCTTGTAAACAGCATTATTGAATCATTCTGTGTTTCTCCAATGCTCACCCCTCACCCGCCGCCTATCGGCGTCGGCCTCTCCCACAAGGGGAGAGGCAAAAAACTCTGGTATTTATTTATTCAACAACGCTTTTTTACAAGCGGGCGAGCATTTCTTTTATCACTCTTCCACTTGTTTTGCATACCCACAAGTTTGCCGTGGACAGACCCATTCCGTACCGCGTTTTTTGGTTTTCTTAATCGTCAAGATCGGCCACGCACAAGTTGGACAACTTTGCGCGATTGGTTCGTTCCAAATCGCATATTTACAATCTGGATAGCGCGAACAAGAGAAAAAGACTTTACCGCGACGTGATTGACGTTTAACAATCTTACCTTCTTTGCATTCAGGACAGTCAACACCGGTATCAGCAGGCTTATTTAATGATTCGATATGTTTACACTTAGGATAATTCGTGCAGCCAATAAACTTACCAAAACGGCCATGACGAATTTTTAATTCGCTGCCACAATCTGGGCAGTGACGGCCTTCTACTAATTCCGCTGCTTCTGCTGCTTCAGCTGGTTTTTCTTTAACCGCACGCGTATAGGAACATTCTGGATAGCCGGTACAACCAATAAATCGATCGCGTTTACCCAAGCGAATTGATAATGGCTTGCCGCATTCCGGACATTTTTCATTTAATTGTTCTTGCGTGACATCTTTGCGTTTGACTGTTTCATTAATATCATCTACACGATGTTTAAACGGATCCCAAAACGTACCCAACAAAGGAATCCATTCTTTTTCGCCTCGCGAAACATCATCTAATTCATCTTCTAATGCCGCGGTAAAATCATAATCGACATATTGATTGAAATATTGCGTTAAAAATTTACTGACAACCCGACCCACATCGGTTGGAAAAAATCGCTTAGTTTCCAACAAAACATATTCGCGCGTTTGTAAGGTAGAAACAATTGAAGCATACGTAGAAGGACGACCAATACCATGCTCTTCTAATGCTTTAATCAAAGTCGCTTCTGAATATCGCGGTGGCGGCTCAGTAAAATGTTGATGTGCAATCAACTCATTTAAGTTAATTTCATCCCCTTCTTTTAACTGTGGCAATAGGGTTTCATCGCCCAAATCATCCGCTTTATCATCAAAGCCTTCTTGATAAACACGCATATAACCTGGATCAACTACGGTAGAACCGGTAGCACGAAAGTGATGTTGTTGACCTGCGGTTAAGTCGATGGTAACCGTATCAATGGTGGCAGAAATCATTTGCGAAGCCACCGTGCGCTTCCAAATTAAATCATATAGTTTAAATTGTTCCGGTGATAAGAAAGATTTAATTGATTCTGGGGTACGATGCAAAGAAGTGGGCCGAATCGCTTCATGGGCTTCTTGCGCATTTTTTAATTTAGTACGATAAGTGCGTACTTCTTCTGGCACATTTTCTTTGCCATAACGTTCAGCAATTAATTCTCTTAATTCAGTCAAGGCCTCTTGTGCCAAATGTACCGAATCGGTACGCATATAGGTAATTAATCCAGTTAATTCTGCATCTAACTCAATCCCTTCATACAATTGCTGTGCGGTACGCATGGTACGTTGTACCGCGAAGCCTAATTTGCGTGCTGCTTCTTGTTGTAAAGTGGAGGTAATGAAAGGCGCAGCAGGATGGCGTTTACGCTGCTTTTTCTCAATGCTAGCAACACGTAAAATACCATGGGCTTCTGTCAATAACCGTGCTCTAATCGCTTCTGCTTGTTCTTGGTTAACAATAGAAAATTGTTCGAGTTTATTGCCTTCATAAATAATCAATCGCGCGCTAAAAGCTTTCTTTTCTGTTTCCAACGCCGCTTCAATATCCCAATATTCGCGAGAAACAAATTTTTCAATTTCTTCTTCGCGTTCTACAATCATGCGTAAAGCCGGACTTTGTACGCGTCCTGCTGATAATCCGTAACGAATTTTCTTCCACAATAAAGGAGATAAATTAAAACCGACCAGATAATCCAATGCTCGTCGCGCTTGTTGTGCATTAACTAAATCCATGGAAATTTCACGTGGATGCGCAACAGCTGCTTGAATGGCGGTTTTAGTAATTTCATGAAAGACAACGCGATGAACTGGTTTTTTACCTAACGCTTTTTTATCTTTCAAAATAGTATAAATATGCCAAGAAATTGCTTCCCCTTCGCGATCAGGATCAGTGGCCAGATATAAAGCATCTGACTTTTTCATCGCTTGAATAATAGCAGCAACATGTTTTTCATTTTTTGCAATTAATTCATACCGCATGGCAAAATCATGCGCAGGATCTACCGCACCTTCTTTCGGCAACAAATCGCGGACATGACCATAGGAAGCCAAAATATGAAAGTTGGCGCCTAAATATTTTTTAATTGTTTTTGCCTTTGCAGGCGATTCTACTATTACTAAGTTAGTCACAGAGTAACCCCTCAACCTATTTGGCGCATATAGCATTAGTATAACAAAACCAGTCACGGTTAGGATGCGATAGTATAATTTCCTTTTAAAATTAACAACATCGCATGTAACCACCGGCACAGGATTGAATGTACCCGGCCAATTCTAATGTTAAGAGCATGGAGGAAACCTCGCTCGCCGTCAATCCACTCCGCAAGATTATTGCGTCAATTGGGGTAACATCGTAATCAATTTGTTCAAGTAATGCTCTATTATTTTTTGATAATTGTGCTGGCACCTGTGAAGATAGCGACATTTTATCAATCGGCGGAATAGTCTGAGCAGCCGGCAGGGCCATAGTGAACTGCACCGCGGAAGGAGGGTTTGTGGAAAGCGGTTGTGATGGGTAATTGTTTAGCTCTTCTAAGATATCGGTTGCGGTTTCTACTAATTTTGCACCCTGTTTAAGTAAATGATGACAGCCGTGTGCAAAAAAATTATGGATCGACCCTGGAATCGCAAACACTTCTCGCCCTTGTTCTAACGCATGTCGTGCAGTAACCAATGAACCGCTTTTTAATGCTGCTTCAACAACCAATACACCCATACTCAAACCAGCAATCACGCGATTACGTCGCGGAAAATTTTCTGGTCGTGGTGACATCGTCAACGGAAATTCAGAAACGATCGCACCTTGTTGATTTAAAATAGCTGCTACTAAACCGCGATGGGCGCTGGGGTAAATATGCTGTAAGCCGGTGCCCATGACCGCTATTGTCAATCCTTTCGCTTGTAACGCACCACGATGGCTAGCTGCATCGATACCCAATGCCAAACCACTCGTAATGACAAATCCTGCTTGAACCAAGGTGGCGGCGAATGTTTCAGCATGATTTAAACCAGCCGGTGTCGCGCGGCGAGAACCGACGATCGCTAATTGTCGATGATGTAATGCATCCACATTCCCTTGCACATATAAAACCAAAGGCGGATCACTAATTTCTTTTAACAAGCTGGGATAGGATGCATCTTGCAAAGTTAAAATATGCTGCTGCGCTGTTTGCGCCCAGGTTAAATCGCGTTCTACCGATTGCCAATCAGGCGCACGGATTGCTTGGATATGTTGTGCAGAAATGCCCGCTTGGGTTAATGCGTCGGTGCTGGCGGTGAATAGCGCTTGGATGTTATCAAAGTGAGTTAACCAGCGTGTAAATTTACGCGGCCCAACGTCTGGTAGATATGATGCGGCTAGCCAGTATGGGAGGTGGGTGGTTGGGTTGTTTGGCATAAGTATTACCTGTGTAAGTAGAAAATAGATATTTAAAATTTAGAATGGCTTTGGTCTGCTTCCCTGCGGGGACGTTGTTGAATAAATGGGAAAAGTGAAGGGTATTGCCTCTCCCCTTGTGGGAGAGGCCGACGCCAAAGGCGGCGGGTGAGGGGTGTTTTTCCAATAACATAATATCAAAATCTGTTCTAATTTATAAAAAAACACACAATTTATTACATATAAATATACCCATTACACTTGAAAATGCGAATTTTGCATTTCCAAGTGTTCATTTCATAAATACACCCCTCACCCGCCGCGCTTCGCGCGTCGGCCTCTCCCACAAGGGGAGAGGCAAAAGCTCTGGGGCACTTATTTATTCAACAACGCCCTCACAAGAGTAGAGGCAAAAACGTTAGTATTTATATTTATTCAATAACGCCTCTTGCGGCTGAGGGGTGAGCGCTTAACTGCCGTTCAATATAATCCAACAACAGTGCACTGATATTACTTTCCAATCCTAAATCTAATTCTCGTATACCGGTTGGACTGGTCACGTTAATTTCTGTCAAATAGTCGCCGATCACATCAATGCCAACAAAGTATAAACCGCGTTGCCGCAATACCGGCCCGATTTGTGCGCAAATGAAACGATCGCGTTCTGTCAACGGTTGAACCTTTCCTTTAGCACCGACAGCTAAATTACCACGCCATTCTTGTCCTTGTGGTACACGGGCCAAAGCGTGTGTGATCGGTTCGCCATTAATGAGTAAAATTCTTTTATCGCCTTGCTTGATTGCCGAAATAAAGCGCTGCGCCATGGTAGGCATCGTACCATGCTGCGTCAATAAATCAAAAACAACATTCGCATTCGCATCTTCTTTACGCAAACGAAAAACCGAAGTACCGCCCATACCATCTAATGGTTTACAAACAATATCTTGTTGTTCTTGCCAAAAATTTCGCAATGCTTCTGCAGAAGAAGTCACTAATGTTGGCGGGATACATTCAGGAAAATAATTGATAAATAGTTTTTCATTACAATCGCGCAATGCTTGTGGCCGATTAACCACTAGCACACCGGCTCGTTCCGCATATTCTAATAAATAAGTGGTATAAATATACGCTTGATTAAACGGTGGATCTTTGCGCATGAGAATGACATGCAAATCTGTCAGCGGCATAGTAATGGTTTCATCTAATTGAAACCATTTTTTTTCATCACGAAATACCTGCAAACGACGCGCTTGTCCGAACACCACACCATCACGTAAAAATAATTGCGTGGGTTCAAAATAATAGATGATCCAGTTACGGGCTTGTGCTTCCCACAACATCGCTAACGTACTATCTTTATGGTAATGGAGTGTATGAATCGGATCCATGACCACGCCTAAAGTAATTGTTGGCATAACAACACCCTCTCCCGCCCTTCGGGCACCCTTCCCCGTAAACGGGGGAGGGGAAAAAATCACAGTCAATTTCGAATCTTATCCGTATCACGCATCTCGTGGGCGGCAGCCAGCATGCTCAACTGCGCCACAATCCCATAAACATAAAATCGATTAGGGCAAGCATCCGGTTCCATTTCATCACAAGGATTATCGCACGCTTGTGAAAAAGGCAGTGGCTGAAATTGCATACCGGGTGCATTTAAACTTTCATCGATACCACGTTCATGGTGTACACGATAAAAGCCGCCAACGACTTTTTCTCCCCACATATAAATCACAGGCTCTGCAACCGAATTACCTGCATCTACTGTTTCAAAAGTATAAACGCCTTCTTGAATAATCACCTGATGCACGGGTTGACCGCCTTTAGTCGTTGCCATACGTGTACGTTGTTTACGATTAAGTGACGTAAGCTCTTCAACATGACGCACTGTCATCACTGCCATGCCATAGGTACCGGCATCTGCTTTTACAATTAAAAAAGGTTCGTAAGGAATAGCGTATTCTTGATATTTTTGTTTTATTTCCTCAAATAAAATAGTCGCATGATGTGTCAAACAATCAATGCCTTCTTGTTGCATAAAATCAACTTGGCCGCAATTGCGAAACAAGGAAGAAATCAACCAAGGATCTACTTCCATATGCGCTGCAAATGCTTTTGCCACTTGTTGATAATAATGAAAATGTTCTGATTTAAGACGTCGACTCCAACCTAATTCGGGTGGCGGCGCAACAGGTTGGGTTAATCCTTGCAATAAAGCGGGAATCCCTTCAGATAAATCATTATTCAGTAAAATCACATCTGGCAAAAAATCAGCTAATTTTAATTGAGTGCCTTCGCGTAACAATGCTGATAATTGCATCTCATCACCCGATGACAGGGTGATGGTTTGTGCGGTATTTTCCGCTGCTAACGTGCCAATACGCACTTGGAATCCTGCTTCCACTAATATGTTTTGTAAGATATGCACATTTTCCCAATAAAAAGTATTACGTGTATGCCCTTCCGGCAATAATAAAATATTTTTTGCAGTAGGCATGATTTGCAAAATGGCTTTTTGTGCGGCTAATACAGTCATCGCAAGAAATGCGGGATTTAAATTGTTAAATCCTGCCGGAAATAAATTCATATCTATTGGTGCCAATTTAAATCCTGCATTGCGCAAATCAACGGAACCATAAACGGGCGGCGCAGTCAATTGCCATTGCTGTACAAACCAATCATTAATTTCTTGTCGGCGCGATAAAAACCGGCGTTCAAGAAAATGTAATGGCTCAATCAACGTAGTATTAAGATGGGGCAATTGTAAGTCATTCATCGGTGTGTTAAGCATCCTATTTCGGCAACCGGGTTAAAAATTCATCTGCACTCACTTCGCCAACAATACGTTGCGCAGCTAATTCATGACCGGCAACATTAAAAAATAAAATAGTGGGCGGTGCAACTACTTTAAATTTTTTTAATAATGCGCGATCTGCTACATTATTCATGGTTAAATCAACACGCAACAATAGATAGTTAGAAAGCGCTTGTTGCAC
>DATAXC010000344.1:0-6518 GCA_036266895.1 Gammaproteobacteria bacterium | reverse complement strand
AAACAGAAGTAATTACTTGTTATAAATATTTTATCTGCGGCTTACTTGATCTCACTGACAACATTAAAGATAAATCTTATATTCGCCCCCCTAAAGTTTATTGTTATGACGATATTGATCCCTACTTAGTCGTAGCTGCTGACAAAGGCACCGCGACTTTTTCTGATATCGCTAATAGCATTTCAAAAGCTTATGATTTCTGGTTAGGCGATGCTTTTGCCTCCGGCGGCTCCACCGGTTATGACCACAAAAAAATCGGGATTACTGCACGCGGTGCCTGGGAATCGATTAAGCGACATTTTCGCGAACTCGATATCCACGTATTAAAAACAAACATCACCATGGTCGGCATTGGCGATATGAGTGGTGATGTATTTGGTAATGGTGCTTTATATTCCAAACATTTGAAATTGATCGCCGCGTTTGACCATCGTGATATTTTCTTAGATCCAGACCCAGATCCTGCCCCTTCTTATGCTGAACGAAAACGTTTATTCAATTTACAGAATTCTTCTTGGCAAGATTATAGCGATAAGTTAATTTCTAAGGGAGGCGGTGTATTTAAACGCAGCCTTAAATCGATCACCCTATCCCCGCAAATCAAAAAAATATTGGCGATTACCGATAACGCGCTAGCGCCAAATGAATTAATTCAAGCGATTTTGCGTGCACCGGTTGATTTGCTATTTAATGGCGGTATTGGCACTTATGTGAAAGCCAGTACAGAAAGTAATTTAGACGTTGGTGATCGCACCAATGATTATTGCCGCATTAATGGCAATGAATTACGTTGCCGGGTGGTCGGTGAAGGCGGCAATTTGGGCTTTACCCAACTTGGCCGCGTTGAATATGCGTTAACCGGTGGTTTGATCAATACTGACTTTATTGATAACTCAGGCGGCGTAGATTGTTCCGATCATGAAGTCAATTTAAAAATTTTGCTAGATCAAGAAGTAAAAAAACATAAACTCACGGAAAACAAACGCAATCTCTTACTGGCCTCGATGACCGATGAAGTGGCTGATTTAGTTTTACAAGATAATTTTAATCAAGCGCTGGTCATGAGTTTTTCTGCTTTTCATGCCGCAAAAAACCTTGGTTTACATCAAAATTACATTAAAGAATTAGAAACGCTAGGTGTATTAAATCGCAAAGTAGAATTCTTGCCGGATGATAAACAATTGGTAGAACGCAAGGCGGCATCCGAAGGATTAACTCGGCCAGAATTGGCGATTTTATTGGCTTATTCTAAAATTCATATCAAACAAGAAATTTTAAAATCCGACTGGCAAGAAGGCCCGTATTTAAATCTTATCTTGGGTACGGCTTTTCCTTTTTCTATTCGCAAAAAATATAAAGATGCCATGCATGACCACTTGTTGCGACGTGATATCATCGCCACACAAATCAGCAATCAAATTGTCAACGAAATGGGCATTACCTTTGTTTATCGTTTGCAAATTGAAACCGGCACCTCGGTAGAAGAAATTGTGCGTGCTTATGCAGTTGCTTCACAGGTATTTGTTAGTCATGAATTAAAAACCTTAATTGAATCCCTTGATTTTAAAATTGCCATGTCTGAGCAATATGAAATGCTATTCAATATTCGCAATTTAGTTAGTTTGGCTACCCGTTGGTTTTTATATAGCCGGCATTTGAATGATAACTTGCCCGATGTCGTCAAACATTTTTCTACTCGCGTTAAAATATTGGAAGAACACATTCCCAGCTTAATGGGCGGTACCACTAAAGAATATTTGGATAATTTAATCAAAAGATTTATCGAGGTCGGACTGTCAAAAACATCGGCGCAATATATTGCCACTTATCGCGCCATTTATACCGCTTTAAATATTATTGAAGTATCGACTCGATACGAATTTGATTTAATGAAAACCGCCAAAGTTTATTTTGCAGCCGGCGAACGCATGCATTTGCTCTGGTTTCGTGATCAAATTGCTAGAGATTCGCGTGATGGCCACTGGAACACCTTGGCACGACTCACCTTACGTGATGAATTAGACGTTGCTCAACGTGCTTTGACGATTGCGATTATGCAACATAACAAAAAAGAACAAAATGTTGAAAAATTAATTGAACACTGGACTGCGACACATCACCGCGCCCTCGAACGCTGGAATAAATTGCTCGCTTTACTCCATGGCAGTACTACCGTTGATTACACCATGTTTTTTATTGCTATGCGTGAATTATTGGGGTTAGTATTAACGAACGAGATCATATAATATTGTCTGGCGGCTACACCCTCTCCCGCGTAATGTTGGGCTTCGCAAGCTCAGCCCAACCTACACAGGCTGTCGGGCACTCCCGCAACAAGTGCGGGAGGGATTAATAGATAGACCATCTTATTTTCCCTCCCCCGTAACGGGGAAGGGTGCCGTAGGTTGGGCTGAGCTTGCGAAGCCCAACAATGGCGGGAGAGGGCATCGTGAACATTTACTAAAAGTTAGGAGAAAGATGTACTATGCGAAATACCCAAATACTGGCTATCACGTTGACCAGTTTGTCATTATTAGCCATCGCCTCACCGGCGCGTGCTGAACTATCGTTACCTTATGGTTGGTATGTTGAGGGTAATGTAGGTTCCACACATTTATCGAAAAAAAATTATCCTGGCGATTCTAGTTCCTCAGGTATTGGCGGCAATGCAAACATCGGATATAAATTCATGCCGTATATTGCCGCAGAAATCGGTTATACCCGCTATGCAAATACCACCGTTAAAGATCAATTTGGCACCAAAGCCGGCACTGACAAAATTTTCTCGGCAGATTTCGCAGTAAAAGGGATTTTACCAATCGGCGGTAGCGGCGCTGAATTATTTGCTAAACTTGGTGTAGACCGGGTTTATTCTAATATGCATATTAATAACCAAACCGCAGCCAATAATATTGGTTTAGGTCATAGTGATCATAGCGCTACTGGGGTGTATTTAGGCGCTGGCGCACAATACAGTTTCGTACCAGAATTTGCTGCCAACATTCAATGGGCGCGTGCCAATGGCAGCAGCTCAACCGGCACCATGGACTTTTTCTCGTTTGGTTTAGCGTATATTCTGTATTAACCAGCTGCTGATATCGGCAACTTCTGGCGCACAAACACTGTGCGCCATCGTGTAACTATGCCAAGACACATTACAGTTTGCCTTGCGCAAATTAACATAAGTCGCTTTACCCAATGCATACGGCACCATCACATCTTCTGTGCCATGCGCAATAAAAATCGGGGTTTGCCGACTTGCTTCAGTGATATTTTGCAAGGTATCTGCCATTAATGGTAAATACCCAGACAGCGCAATAATGCCGCCTATGGTTTGGTCGTAATTCAAACCGACGGTTAATGCCATCGCAGCACCTTGGGAAAATCCTGCTAAGACGATATTCGAGATCGGAATGCCACGCGCCACTTCACTTTCAATCAGCGCTTGCACTTGTTCTACGGAACGCATAATCCCAGGCTTGTCCACGATCGCATCAATCTCGCGCGCGGTAATATCATACCAAGCCGGCATTTCAAAGCCGCTATTGATTGTCACTGGTATGATCGGTGCTTGGGGAAACACAAAGCGTACACCTAAAGCGGCCGGCAATTGCAACTCTTGGACGATAGGCGCAAAATCATGGCTAGTGGCGCCTAAACCATGCAACCAGATAATACAAGCGCGTATCGCACTAGGCGGATTTACTTCAATATAAGATAAGGCCATTTGATCCATAAATTATTCTTTATACTATTTGATAATACTTGCTAAATTTAAAAGAAAAATACCATAATAACAATCAGTTTGGAACAATCAGGCCTCTGAAGAGGTAGAATACAAGGAATCCACACGATGATACCAATGCCAAAAACCCCGATGATGAAAAAAACCAAATCATTACTTGGTGTAACGCTATTGGAAGTCTTATTGGTTCTGGCGATCGCTGCCATGATTATTGTCATGTCAGTACGGTATTATCAATCGACAAGTACCTCACAACAAGCCAATACGGTTTTGGGACAAATTCAATCGATTACTGCCGCCATGGATAGCTTATCGCAAGCCAAAGCCAGTTATTCGGGGCTTGCTGATTCGACGATTGCACCTTTATTGCCTGCGAATGGCTTACGCACGCCATGGGGATCAACGATAGGTGTAAGTGGTGCGGGCGGTTCTTTTAGTGTGAGTATCCCAGACATGCCAGCAGCCGTATGCGGTATTGTGAAAACTTATTTAGATCAAAACCCACATTTCAAACTAAACGAGTCCGTAGATTGCAGCGGTAAAGGTGAATTCAAATATACTTATACTTCGAGCATTTAAGAATACAGATGGAAAATAATGATCATGCAAAAGATGAAGCGTTTATCAGGTGTTACTTTACTAGAAGTGTTGTTGGTTTTAGCGATCGCTGCCATGATTATTGTCATGTCAGTACGGTATTACCAATCGGCTAGCACATCGCAACAAGCGAATACTGTTCTGGCGCAAATTCAATCAATTACTGCCGCCATGGATAGCTTAGCGCAAGCTGGTGCGAGTTATTCGAATATTTTTGATTCAACAATTGCGCCTTTGTTACCTGCGAATGGGTTACGTCCACCTTGGGGCGGCACGCCGATTACCGTGAGCGGCAAGGGTGGTAAATTTACCGTCACGATTCCGTTAATGCCAGCGGGTGTCTGCAGTATTGTTAAAACTTATTTAGATCAAAATCCACATTTCAAAGTGGAAGCGGATGATAATGCAACAGCTTGTTCGACAAAAGCCAATTTTGTTTATACCTATACTTCTAGTATCTAAGGATTGTTATCATGTTAAAAAATACAGCGGCTGCTTACGGCAGTGTGACGAAGATTTTTCATTGGCTGATTTTTATTTTATTATTTGGCATGATTATTTTTGGATTTTTATTGAGTAACATCCCTAAAGACTATCAACCGGTTGCTTACAATATACATAAATTGATTGGTTTATCTATTTTAGTATTAATGATATTGCGTTTATTATGGACGCTAAGCAATCCAAAACCCGCGGTTCCTCGCGATACCCCAGCTTGGCAACAATGGGCGGAACGCTTTGTCCATTATTCGCTGTATGCGGTGGTATTAGCCATGCCAATCAGCGGCTGGATCGGTTCATCGTCTGCGGGCAAACCACCGCACTTGGGCGATATCGCATTTGGACTACCCATTGAAAAAAACAAAGAATTGATTACGACTTCTTTTAGTGTGCATGAAATATTAGCCTTCGTTATTATTGGCTTGGTATGCGTACATGTCGGCGCTGCGTTGTATCATCAATTTATTAAGAAAGATAATGTGTTGCAGCGGATGATGTAGGGAATATTTTGGGTG
This sequence comes from Gammaproteobacteria bacterium, assembly GCA_036266895.1. Classification (GTDB taxonomy): domain Bacteria; phylum Pseudomonadota; class Gammaproteobacteria; order DSM-16500; family DSM-16500; genus Aquicella. The sequence goes on along the minus strand of DATAXC010000344.1, from coordinate 1,160 downwards.
ACTAATCTTTTTTTCTCTCGTGTAAGCTATTGAATAAATAAATACGCTAGAACTTTTTGCCTCTCCCTTGTGGGGGCGTTGTTGAATAAATAAGGTTAAAGCTTTTTGCCTCTCCCCTTGTGGGAGAGGCAAAAAGCTCTCTAGGCGTATTTATTCAACAACGCCCCCACAAGGGGAGAGGCAAAAGCGCTAGCGTATTTATTTATTCAACCCCAAAACTATAATTCGCCGACAACACCACATTTCTACCCGGTGCGGGGTAAAAGAATTCTGCTGCTGTACCCGCGCTCGCCTGATACACCGTATAAAAATAATAAGCTTTATTAAAAATATTATTCATGCGCAGCGACACACCCAATCTCTTTATTTGATAACGCAAATTAAAATTATAAATCATATATCCACCAATCTTACCAGCTACGTTCGCATTATCATTGGCTGGATATTGATTACCGGTATAAACACCCTCCACAAAAAAAGTGAAATTCTCACTAAAGCTATAACTCACATTGCCGCGCAACAAATTTTCTGAAACCAAGGGAATGCGCTTACCATCATTCATACCACGTTGAAAGCGCGCATGCACATAATTATATTGACCGCCGACATTTACTTTCGGTATCGCGCGATAAGCCCCAGACAAAACAAAACCGCGTCTCATTGTAGGTGCTAAATTGGTATTACTACCAAATGGCTGTGTTGGTGTTTCAATTGAAAAACACCATTTTTATTGTCAAAAAAATCCGTTGTATTGCTCGCTTGCTGCCTATTTTGTCGTGCTTGTGCTGCAGTCAATGCACCAGGATATTGCATATCTTCATCAGCAGCGGTTAAATCCAACTGTATCGATCCGCGCGCATAAGGATAATAGACTTGTCCCGACAAACGATTTTGTTGATACGCATTATGATCACGATAATTATCTGTATGGCTCTTGGTGGCCGTTAAATTTACATTCAACAATTTCAATTGGCGTTGCAACATTACATAACATTGATATTGATGATAACTGCCGGTTTGACACGCTAAAATGATTTGTTCTTTATCCGATTGCCGCGTCAAGATATGGACAATACCTCCCACTGCTTGATCACCATATTGCACACTTTCACTGCCCGCGATAATTTCTATCGCTTCAATTTCATGCAATGGTAAAGCAT
>DATAXC010000325.1:0-3784 GCA_036266895.1 Gammaproteobacteria bacterium | reverse complement strand
ATTGGCGACACCGAAGACGGTACCGGCTTGCATCATATGGTGTTCGAATTGGTTGATAATTCGATTGATGAAGCGTTAGGCGGCTTTTGTGACACGATTTGGGTCACCATACATAGCGATGAATCGGTTACGGTAAAAGATAATGGTCGCGGCATACCCGTAGATATGCACGCCGAAGAAGGCCGTTCTGCCGCTGAAGTGATTATGACGGTGCTCCATTCCGGCGGTAAATTTGATAATGATTCTTATAAGATTTCTGGTGGGTTACACGGCGTAGGCGTTTCAGTCGTCAATGCACTTTCCGAAGAATTGCGCTTAGTCATTCGTATCAATCACAAGGTTTATGAGCAATTTTATCATTTGGGTACACCAGCAGCTCCGTTAGCAGAGATTGGCGAAACGACTGAGCGTGGCACACAAGTTACTTTTAAACCCAGCGCAGAAATTTTTAAAAATATATCATATAATTACGATATTCTGGCAAAGCGTTTACGCGAATTGGCTTTCTTAAATACAGCTATCCGCATTCATTTGCTCGATGAACGTACCGGTAAACATGATGATTTTGCCTATCATGGCGGCTTAAAAGGCTTTGTAGAAGACTTAAACCGTAATAAAACACCTATTCATCCAAAAATATTCTATTTTACTGCGGAAAAAGACCGAGTAACCGTCGAAATCGCCTTACAATGGAACGATACTTATCAAGAAAAGCTATTTTGTTATACCAATAATATTCCGCAGCGCGATGGCGGTACCCATGTCGCTGGTTTTCGCAGCGCGTTAACACGCGTATTAAACAATTATATTGAAAAAGAAGGGTTTGCTAAAAAAGAAAAAGTGGCAACAAGCGGTGAAGATTTGCGCGAAGGGTTAACTGCGGTGTTATCGGTGAAAACGCCTGACCCGAAATTTTCGTCACAAACCAAAGATAAATTAGTCTCTTCAGAAATTAAAGCGATTGTCGAATCGTTAATGACGGAAAAATTTCAAAGTTATCTGCTAGAAAGCCCACAAGATGCAAAAAGCATTGTTGGTAAGGTGATTGATGCAGCACGCGCCCGCGAAGCAGCACGCAAAGCCCGTGAATTAACCCGTCGTAAGAGCGCCTTAGATATTGCTGGATTACCGGGTAAATTAGCTGATTGCCAAGAAGAAGATCCCAGCAAGTCAGAATTGTTTATTGTTGAGGGAGATTCGGCAGGTGGTTCGGCAAAACAAGCGCGTGATCGTAAAACACAAGCGGTATTACCGCTCAAAGGTAAAATCCTTAACGTAGAAAAAGCACGTTTCGATAAAATGCTTTCTTCGGTAGAAGTGGGCACCTTGATTACTGCATTAGGTTGCGGTATTGGTCGAGAAGAGTATGCGCCGGATAAAGCACGTTATCACAGTATTATCATCATGACTGACGCTGACGTCGATGGATCACATATTCGCACATTATTATTGACCTTTTTTTATCGTCAAATGCCGGAATTGATCGAAAAAGGATACATTTATATTGCGCAACCGCCTTTATTCAAAGTAAAAAAGAATAAGCAAGAACGTTACGTCAAAGATGAAAAATCTTTAAATGACTTACTTACTCAATCGGCATTAGATTCTGCAGCTTTTTATACCGATGCGCAGTCCAGTATTAGTGGTGATGAATTAGCGCACTGGGTAAAAGAATACGATTGGGCAATGAATGCGATACAGCGTATGGCCAAGCGTTATCCGCAAGAATTTTTAGAAGCTTTAATGTATACACGATTATTAACAGAACCCGAATTAGCTAATCAAGAAACGATGTCTAAGTTAGCTGAATCACTACAAACTCAGTTAAATAATGCTTCGTTAACCACTGCTTATTTTGAAATCAGCGTACATAAAGATCCAGAAAGCCAATGGTGGTTGCCCACAGTGAAGTTAACTGCACATGGTGTAGCGCATAAGCATTTAATTAATAAGGATTTATTTTTATCTGCGGATTATCGCAAGCTGGTGGAGATTGGTAGTCAATTAAATAAACTGGCCGCGCCTGGTGCGTATATTCAACGTGATGAGAAAAAACAACCCGTCAAAACCTTTGCCCAAGCCGTTATATGGCTGATTGCTGAAGCGAAAAAAGGGCAAACTATCCAGCGTTATAAAGGGTTAGGTGAAATGAATCCTGAGCAGTTATGGGAAACCACCATGGATCCTGCCACCCGTCGTTTATTACAAGTCAAAGTAGAAGATGCGATAGCAGCAGATCAAATCTTTACAACATTAATGGGTGATGAAGTAGAACCACGTCGTCAATTTATTGAATTAAATGCGTTGGATGCGGCTAATTTAGATGTGTAAAGGAACACTTATGCAAACCATTCTAATTACCGGTGCAAATCGTGGTATTGGTCTAGAAATGACTAAACAATATTTAACCGCGGGTTGGCAAGTATTTGCTTGTTGCCGCAATCCACAACAAGCGGATGCGCTTAAACAGCTTAAAACACAGCATAATAATCAATTAATAATCATTAAACTCGATGTACGTAACCTTGATGAAATACAACAATTACCTGCGCAATTAAATCATCAACCCATTGATATTTTAATGAATAACGCGGGTGTAATCGGTTCACGCGCGGCGACATTACAAGATAGTGAATCTGCAAATTGGTTAGAAACTTTTAAAATCAATACGCTCGGCCCAGCATTATTGACACAAACTTTGTTAGATCAAGTTGCTAAAAGCAAGCTTAAACTGATAGTGAATATCAGTAGTTCAATGGGTAGTATTTCAGCGAATACCGAAGGCGGTTATTATTTATATCGAGCCAGTAAAGCGGGTTTAAATGCTATAACAAAAAGTTTAGCTGTCGACTTAAAAGAAAAAAATATTACTGTGATTGCAATACATCCAGGCTGGGTAAAAACTGATATGGGCGGAGAACATGCATTAATTTCGCCTGAGCAAAGTGTCGCTGGTATACGGCAAGTTTTAGAGAAAATAACCTTACAAGATACGGGTGCGTTTATTAAATATAATGGCGATCGGTTAGCTTGGTAACTAAGTGAAAGTATTCGTTAAACACAGAAAAGTTTGCATGTTTTGTTTAAAATGCTATACTTGTATAGTATGAATATACATGTATATCATGAGGTGTTTCCCAATGCTAGCAATCAGACTACCAGAAAACATAGAAAAAAGGCTCGCCGCTCTTGCTAAAAAAACAGGTAGAACAAAAACTTATTATGCGCGTGAAGCGATTTTAACGTATATAGAAGACCTTGAAGATACCTATACTGCCTTAAAAAGACTTGAAACCCCAGCCAAGCGTTATTCTATGAAAGATGTGGAGAAACTCCTTGGCTTGGACGATTGAGTGGGACGAGCGCGCCTTAAAAGAGTTCGAAAAATTAGACAAAGGCGTTCAGAAAAAAATCAGGAAATACCTCAATGAGCGAATTGCTAAACCAGGTAGCAACCCCTATGCTTTTGGTAAAGGTTTGGCCTATGACAAGGTAGGTCTGTGGCGTTATAGAGTCGAAGATTACCGTATTGTTTGTCAAATAGAAGACGAACAACTAATTGTTCTTGTGATTAAAGTTGCCCATCGTAAAGAAGTTTATTAACTTACATCATGGTCTAGTAGGTCTGGGTGTTTCTTTTTTATCAATTGCAGCAAGATTTTTTTCAATTTGTCTAATTCGAGCTTCACTTTGATCAATTGTCAGTTGATTACTGGTCTTTTTTGCTGTTTTCTCATCATTGCTTTTTTGATGTGTAAACACCTCTTTTATTTGGACAGCATCT
>DATAXC010000315.1:0-5034 GCA_036266895.1 Gammaproteobacteria bacterium | reverse complement strand
TTAATACTATCCATAAACCAATTAAACTTTTATCAGCAATAAATAATAGCCATTCGCCTACCGGAGGAAAAATTAATAAAAAAATACTACTCAAAAAACAACATGGCAAAATAGTAAAAGCCAACCAAGGAATCGCGATGCTATTTGCCACAAAAGAAATCAATGAACATTCTTGAAATAAAGTTAAGGTGAATGGAATTAAGCCAAAGCCAATCACCCATTGCACCCTACCCCACTTCCACCACCAACCCGATGGCGCTAAGCGTCCACTCATACCATAAACAATTAATGCAATAGTGCCAAACGATAACCAAAAACTTTCCGTTAACACCGCGAGTGGATTCATAATCAATACCAATAACATCGCAAATGACCAAGAATGCCAACTATCCATTTTTTTACGACAGAGTAAAGTTAAAATAAAAACGATTAACATCAAACAGGCGCGTTGGGTAGGAATAGAAAATCCTGCTAAACTACTATAGAACAATGCGGTGAGTAGTGCAGCGCAAGCACCGGCTTGTGATGCTGGAAAATACAATACTAATCGTGGTATGCGTTTCCAAATAAATGCAAGTATACGATGTGCAAATCCAGCAATAAATCCGATATGCAAACCCGCGATTGCCATTAAATGATTCGTGCCCGTACTGCGTAAAATTTGCCAATGCGCTTGTGGAATATTATTCCGCTCACCAATCACCAGCGCTGTTAGCCACGGTGAAGTAGCTGATGCCGGTAAGTAATGATGAATTTGTTGTTGTAAATGTTGTCGCAATTGATCAATAAAATAATGTTGTTCAGCAGTAGCAATGAATTGATGTTGTTGTTGAGGAACCACTTGTCCTGTCGCCCGCAATCCTTTTTGCAATGCCCAAGCTTCATAATCAAATGCACCCGGACTTTGCACACCATGAATACGCTTTAAGCGTACATATAATTGCCATTGATCCCCTACTTTTAACTGTGGTGGCGGACTAGGATGATGACGCCAAGTTAATCGAATCAACGGTGCATGGGACGTAATGGGTTTTTGTTGTAGTTGTTCTAATAAAAACATAAAACTGGTTTGCTCTGCATTTTTATTCGGTAAAGACGCAATTCGACCGCTGATCGAGATCGTTTCACCTTCTAATGTTTTTGGTAATTGCCAAGCGAGGAGCGTGTTAACATGCCAAGTAGTGTAGATGAGGCCGAGAGTAAAGATAAAGGGGAGATAGCTGAGATAGGTGAGATGTTTATATTTGGGTAGATAGGTGTATAGAAAGAAGCACAGTGCGAGTGCGCTGATGCTAAGAATAGTAAGCGTACGCAATGATGGCAAATCTGCTTGTGTTTGGATGAATAAATCACCTAGTAAAAAAGTGAGCGTAGGGATGAGCATGATGATAAGTGCCTTGTAGATAGATAGAATAAATAGGAGGTAATACCCCCACCCTAACCCTCCCCCGCAAGGGGGGAGGGGACTGGCCGTCTAAAATAATTTTCTTCTTCTTTCATATAGCAATAAAACGGCCGATTCTTTTTGCAAAAAACAGGAAAGATTATTTTAGACGGCCGGTTCCCTCCCCCCTTGCGGGGGAGGGTTAGGGTGGGGGGTATCTAAACTTCCATGAACATAATGCCAAATATGCTCCACCACATTTTCTAATTCATACAAGACTTCATTATTCCAAAATCTTAACACTGTATAACCTTGTTGTTCCAACCATGCTGTACGTTGCATATCATAAATCCTTACAGCATCATGATTATGTTGGCCGCCATCTAATTCTATTATTAAATTTTTCTCATAGCACAGAAAATCCACAATAAAATTGCCAATGGGTACTTGTCGACGAAATCGTAAATCTGCTAATTGACACAAACGCAATTTCCCCCAAAGCAATCGTTCTGCTAAGGTAGAATTTTTTCTTAGGGTGCGTGCATTTTTTTGTATGGTGGTAGTGGTGGGCATGGTTTTTTCTTTTCCTTGGTTTGTTTTAGTAAAGTTGAATTTTTTTATAGTAATAAATACCCCCCACCCTAGCCCTCCCCCGCAAGGGGGGAGGGGACCGGTCATATAAAATAATATTTCCTGTTTTTCGCAAGGGGAGAAGGAAGCCGGTCTTTTTTTCAATTTATGGTATAAATAGCGTAGCCTAAACAATCTTCTCAGCGGAAAGCAGAAAATGAAGTATAGAGTGCTCGCACTCTATACTAACTTGCCGGCTTCGATGCGTAACACACGTTGTGCGTGATTGGCGATATGGGGATCATGCGTGACCATGACAACACTGGTCTTATGCGAGGATTGTAAATCGAGGAATAATTGTAACACGCGTTCTGCATTTTGTGGATCTAAATTACCGGTTGGTTCATCTGCTAATACACATAATGGTTCAACAATTAATGCGCGAGCAATAGCAACACGCTGACGCTCACCACCTGATAATTGCCCTAAACGATGTTGCATGCGTTGCTGCAAACCGACTTGCGTTAATAAATGTTCTGCCTTTTCACGAACAATGGCCGGTGCAGTATTGCCAATCAATAATGGCATACTGACATTTTCTAACGCAGTAAATTCTGGTAACAAATGATGGAATTGATAAACAAAACCCAAAGATTGATTGCGCAATTTACATTTTTCAGATTCAGATAATTGATGAACATCTCGGCCATTTAATAACACTTTTCCACTAGTTGGTTTATCTAAACCGCCTAATAAGTGTAAAAATGTGCTTTTGCCTGAACCTGAAGAACCAACAATCGCAACAATTTCTGCTGAAGCCACTTCTAAATTCATTTCAGTCAGTACTTCAGTTTTGACCGTACCATTCAGATAGGTTTTGTTTAATGCATAGCAGGCCAATACGAGAGCGGATGAATTATTCATAACGCAATGCCTCCACCGGATCCATTTTTGCTGCGCGCCAAGCAGGATAAAGTGTGGCAATTAAGCTCAATCCTAATGCGGCCAAACCAATTTTAATAATATCGCCTGATTGAATTTCTGAAGGAAGATAATTCACAAAATACACACTCGATGAAAGAAATTGCACATGGAAAATATGTTCGATGGTATTCACAATACTAGTGACATTCCATGCCAGTAACACGCCGCCAACAATACCCAGAAAAGTACCCACAACACCGATAATACTGCCCTGTACCATAAAAACCGCCATAATCATGCGTGGTGTCGCACCAAAGGTACGCAAAATAGCAATGTCCGCTTGCTTTTCGTTAACCACCATGACTAGCGTCGATACCAAATTAAATGCTGCAATGGCTAAAATCAGCAATAAAATAAAAAACATCATGGTTTTTTCTAATTGAATTGCATGAAAGAAATCACCGAATTGGTCAGCCCAGGTATTGATCACAGCAGTGCGTGATAATTCTATTTGTAATTGCTGAGCAATCTGGGGGGCCGCATAAACATCATGCACATTTAAGTATAAACCGGTGACATTGCTGCCTAATCCCATTAATCGTTGCGCATCTTCTAAATGAATATAGCCAAAGCCTGCATCAAAACCAAAACCACTACCTGCTCGAAAAATACCGGTAATGGTAAAACGTTTATAACGTGGCAAAATACCCGCAGGAGACAAGGAAACTTGTGGTGTCACCACAGTAATTTTATCGCCAATATTCGCCCCTAATCGACTAGCTAAATTTTCACCAATCACCACACCAAATTTTCCGGGTTGCAAGTCAGACAAACTGCCTAATACCATTTTTTCGGCAATGCCAGTCACCTTGGCTTCACTGGTTGGTAAAATACCGGTTAATAACGTTGGTTGTACGGCGCCACCATAACTTAACAAAACTTCTGCCGTTACATAAGGGGTAGATGCGATGACACCAGGACTGCCGGCAATAATTTCCTGTAAATCCTGCCAACCGGCAATGTAACCCGTGACACTGGTAATGGTAATCGGCGGGACCATGCTAAACACACGTTTCTTAATTTCGCGATCAAAACCATTCATCACCGATAATACGGTAATCAAGACGGCGATACCTAAAGCAATACCGATAATGGAGACCAAGGAAATAAAAGAAATGAAATGATTACGCGTTTTGGCACGCGTATAACGTAAACCGATAAACATGGCGACTGGTCTAAACATGAAGCTCCTGTATATATACATTTCGTTTCTCAGATTAACGGGAATGACTAGCACCTGTAAATAGCTTAAAGAAATTTTCTGTGGTTTGTTTGGCAAACACTTCGATTGGCTCCCCACGTAACCGCGCCAAATATTCTGCGGTATGCTTCACATAAGCCGGTTCATTGGGTTTGCCACGGTAAGGTTCCGGTGCTAAATAAGGTGCATCGGTTTCAATAAGTAAACGCTCCAATGGAATTTGCTTTGCTACCGTTTGAATCGCTGTTGCATTTTTAAACGTCACCACACCAGAAAAAGAAATAGCAAACCCCATCGCCATCGCTTGCTCGGCAATCGCTAAGTCTTCGGTAAAACAATGCATAACCCCTGCTACTGCCTGTGCATTTTCTTCTTGCAAAATACGGATAGTATCTTCTTTGGCTGCACGCGTATGGATAATTAATGGTTTTTTCAAGATCTTTGCTGCACGAATATGGGTGCGAAATTGTTCACGCTGCCATTCCAAATCACCAGTTGAACGAAAATAATCCAACCCCGTTTCGCCGATAGCCACTACTTTTGGGTGCTGTCCTAGTTGGACTAATTGGTCAACTGTCACTTGTTCTTGTTCGTTGGGATGCAAGCCAACTGAAGCACTGACGTTTGGATGGGCAATTGCGGTTTTTAAGACCGCAGGAAAATCAGCAAGTTTAACGCAGACGTTCAAGATGTGTTGGACGTTGTTATTTTTGGCGCGCGCTAGAACAGTAGCCATGTCTTCTGATAGTAAATCTAAATGACAATGTGAGTCTATGAACATATTCTCTCCTTTCTAACTTTCAAAAGCTCAGAAACACCCCTCACCCGCCGCCGAGAGTTTACCCCGCACTTGTTGCGGGGGCGTCGGCCTCTCCCACAAGGGGAGAGGCAATAC
>DATAXC010000314.1:0-6026 GCA_036266895.1 Gammaproteobacteria bacterium | reverse complement strand
ATGGAAAAAGGCATGGAAAAAGGCATGGAAAAAGAGAAGCACGCTATTGCCAAGCGCCTCTTATCGGAAGGCTCCGAGTTTTCATTTGTCGCAAAAATTACAGGCTTATCGATAGAAAAGATTCGTGATCTACAACATAGTCTCGTCGTTTCCACCGTAACCAATTGATAATAAACAGAATTTACTTTTATCACCCCATTGTTATTTTTGACCCCCGCTATTTTTTGCTACCAAACTATTTTGTTTCAGCTATAATTAAAGTAACAGACCACATGAGGACATGACATAACGTTGAATACACTCCTCTATTCCGAAGTCCTAACGCTCCTACCTGAAGACAATCACCGGTTGTTTAGCCTCTGTGGCAAACTCAATGAACACTTAAAATTAATTGAAAATCGTTTGGGCGTGATGATTAAACAGCGCGGCCATACTTTTTCTGTCATTGGCGAACAAAAAGCCGTCAAACGAGCTTGCAATACCTTAAATGATTTATATGAGGAGGCGGAAAAAGTGCAAGTCTTAGAACCCAAACAAGTCCATCTTTATTTACAAACAGCTGGAAAAACTATTGTTAACGCGACCAAGGATGCCATGGAAATTCATCTGAAAAAAATGATTATTACTGCCCGCGGAGAAAACCAGATGCGGTATTTGCAAAATATTTTGCATAACGATATCAATTTTGGTATTGGCCCCGCCGGTACCGGTAAAACTTATTTAGCAGTTGCTTGTGCTGTGCAAGCATTAGAAATTGAACGTGTTAGCCGTATTATTCTCGTTCGACCTATTGTCGAAGCAGGAGAAAAATTAGGGTTTTTGCCTGGCGATATTGCACAAAAAGTTCATCCGTATCTACGTCCGCTCTATGATGCTTTATATGAAATGATCGGTTTTGAAAAAGTGAACCAACTGATTGAGCGCGATATTATTGAATTATTGCCATTAGCTTATATGCGTGGCCGCTCCTTAAATGATTCATTTATTATTTTAGATGAAGGTCAAAATACCACGATTGAACAAATGAAAATGTTTTTGACGCGAATTGGATTTAATTCAAGAGCAGTGATTACCGGTGATATTACCCAAATTGATTTAAACAATCGTCGTGATTCAGGGTTAATTCATGCCAGTGAAGTTTTAAAAAATTTGCTGGGAATTAGCTTTACTCAATTTCAAGTGTCCGATGTTGTTCGTCATCCCTTAGTACAGACCATCGTCGAAGCCTATGAACATTATGAAGATAAACAAAAACGGTAAATACACCATTCGTACTTCAATTTGTATATATCGTATTATTATTCAATCTGAATCTACTGCCAAACAGATTCCATCAGCGGCGTTATTACGCAAATGGACAAAGGCCACTTTGCTCGATAATCAATACCAATCTGCAATGTTGACTATCCGTGTTGTTGATGAAGCAGAAATGGGTGCCTTAAATCTGGCATATCGGCATAAACCAGGGCCGACCAACGTGTTATCATTTCCATTTGAGCCACACGAAGCAAACAGCACAAAAATACCCATTTTGGGAGATATTGTAATTTGCGCACCTATTGTTGCTAGTGAAGCTGATTTGCAGCATAAATCGCTTAAAGCCCATTGGGCACATATGATTGTACATGGTGTCTTGCATTTATTGGGATATGACCATATATCAGATAAAGAAGCTGCTGTGATGGAAGCGTTAGAAATAAAAACCTTAGACTTATTAGAATTTCCAAACCCTTACAAGAGATAAAGCAATGACTATGGAAGAAGATAAAACACCCGATAAATCACGTTCGTGGCTTGAACGTTTAAGCAGTTTGGTTGCGCGTGAACCGCAAGATAAAGAACAATTGATGGATGTGTTACGCGAAGCCGAAGACCGCAGTATTGTCAGCAGCGAAATGCTGGGCATGATAGAACGGATTTTGCAAGTGTCTGAAATGCAAGTGCGGGAAGTGATGGTACCAAAATCACAAATGGTGATGATCCCAAAAAATAGTCGCTGGGAAGAATTATTAGCATTAGTGATTGAATCAGGACATTCTCGTTTTCCAGTGATTGATCCGTTAAACAAAAACATTGTCGGTATTTTATTAGCAAAAGATTTGCTTAAATATCGAGATGGTGTGCAATTTAATATTGCTGATATTCTGCGCCCCGCGATGTTTACGCCGCAAAGTAAGCGTTTAGATATTTTGTTGAGTGAATTTCGTAGCAGCCGTAATCATATTGCCATCGTGTTAGATGAATATGCCCATATTGCTGGCTTGGTGACGACAGAAGATGTGCTTGAACAAATTGTTGGTGAAATTGAAGATGAATATGACACGGAAGAAGAAAACGGACATATTAAAAAATTAGACGATGGCTTTTATATTGTTAAAGCGTCTACACCGATTGAAGAATTTAATGATTATTTTAAGGCGCATTTTAGTAATGAAGAATTTGATACCATTGGCGGCATTGTCTTGAAACAATTCGGTCATCTCCCTAAGCGTGGTGAAACCATTAAAATTGATCAATATCGGTTTAAGGTATTACACAGCGACAATCGTCGCGTGTATTTGTTGGAAATGAAAATCATTAGAGCGAAAAAGCGAGAAGGGAAAGAAAAGTAGGGAATGGGTTTCTTAATCACTTTCAGAGCAATGTTGATTAATCCTGAGTTACAGTTATATATTTTAGAAACAGAAGAAATTAAAGATTTTGATCTTAATGAAATTGTTTCTACTGCAGAAGCGAAATTAAAAAAATACTCAAAATATCTGTAAGCAAAATAGTTTGCATAAGTGGCTTAAAAAATGAAGGTCAATGACTATAAAGCATATAAGCCATCACTTAGGAAAGAATTTGCTCACATGTGTGCTTATTGCGAAGTGAGAGAACCAGAATTAGGTGGTGCAGAGGCTTTTCATGTTGATCATTATAAGCCGAAAAGTAAATTTTCTCATTTAATATGCAATTATGATAATTTAATTTACGCTTGTAGATACTGTAATAGATATAAACGAGATTATTGGCCAAGTTTAATGGACGAAATATTTGGCCGAGTTATTTTAAATCCTCGGAAAGATCAGCATGATGTTCATGTAGATAAATCTAATTTTGCATGGAAAGGAAAATCAGATAACAATTTTCCGCCGAACAATTAGTGGACCGCAAGATTAAAGTGCTTGGCCATCAAGGAGTCACTATCTCTCAGATTATGCAAGAGATGCTTATATCAATTGTGCAACGACCGTTGCAAAATTGATTTTTGTAGTTAAAACAATAAGATAATTCAGTTACCCGGAATTTCCGGCTAACTGAAATGCAATCAAAGTATAGGTAATTGATCAGATTTTAATTATGAATTTCCTATAGATTATTTGCTAAGTGGGTTACTTATTTTTCAATGGCGCCCCAGGGCGGATTCGAACCGCCGACCTGCCCCTTAGGAGGCGCTAGGTTTTTAGTCCAGATTTGTCCGTTTTAGTATAAAAAATCCTTTAAAAATAAGCATGTTGATCTATTGTATCGTTTGGCGTTGTCCGCTAGAATGCGTCCAAATCCAACCATTTTTAGGCACCTAGATAGGCACCCTAAATCCAGCCAATAAGGAGTGGCTTATGACACCTAAGACCAAAGCACCCACCTTAACTAAAACAGAACGTAAACAACGCGGTCGGGTTGATCGTACAGTAATGTTTCCTGTCGCTCCACCCAAAATTGAGTTGCCGGAAGATTATCCTAACTGGTTGGCCGACCTTAAGCATCGTATTCAATCCGAGCGTTTACGCATTGTTATAACCAGCAATGCTGCAATGATTTTATTATACTGGGACATAGGTCAACGTATCCTTGAAAAACAGAAAGCACAAGGATGGGGCGCAAAAATTATTGATCGTCTTTCATTTGACCTGCATGAACAATTCCCTGAAATGAGAGGCTTTTCACCGCGTAATCTCAAATACATGAGAGCATTTGCTGCTGCATGGCCTAACCACGAAATTGTGCAAAAGGCTCTTGCACGATTAAGCTGGCACCAAAATCTTGTTTTACTGCAAAAACTTAAAAGCACAGAACATCGTCTTTGGTATGCTGAAAAAGCCTATGAACACGGCTGGTCTGGCAATATTTTGGCAATACAAATTGAAACTCAAGCTCATGCGCGCTTTGGCAAAGCACCAAACAATTTTCCAGCTACATTACCACCGCTAGATTCCGATCATGCAACCCAAATATTTAAAGACCCTTATTTGTTCGATTTTCTTGGCACTGACGCGCCTCGTCGGGAAAGAGAATTAGAGAATGGTTTAGTTGAACATGTTCAAAAATTCCTGCTCGAACTTGGACAAGGCTTTGCTTTTGTTGGCCGTCAAATACTCCTGGAATTAGGCGACCAAGACTATCGCCTCGACTTGCTTTTCTATCATCTTAAATTGCGCCGATATGTAGTAATTGAGCTCAAAGCACGCGCTTTTGAGCCTGGCGATGGAGTGCAATTAGGGATGTATATGCACGCCGTAGACAAACTGTTATGTCATCCAGATGATAAACCTACCATTGGCTTGCTGCTGGTGCGCGAAAAAAATCGTGTTTTGGTTGAGTACGCACTAGGTGACACTAATCGCCCAATTACAGTCGCAGAATGGGAGACACAACTTACTCAATCGCTACCAGATAATTTGAAAGGAAGCCTTCCTAGTGTTGAGGAAATCGAGGCAGAGCTTGGGGCTCAATCTCTTGATTGATTGCATTTGTGCAAAAGGCTTTTGCACAAATTGATTTACTATTAAAAACAATAAGATATAGCTCAGTTACCCGGAAATTCCGGATAACTGAATTAGAGTCAAGATGCGAGAAATTGATCAAAATTTAGTTATTAAGAAATTCTTAATAACTGATAACAGAGATTCGGGAGTCAGCGACTCCCGAATTGTGCAACGCTTCTTTGCACAATTGATAGGACTCGAATGATGACAAAACTAACAGCAAAGAAAGTCGAAAACGCAAAACCTCGCAGTAAAGAATACAAGCTGCACGATGGTGAAGGTTTGTTTTTGCGCATTCGACCTAGCGGTGCGAAAAGCTGGCTTTTCTCCTTTAGCCTGCCTGGTGATCGACGCCTTATCCGCATGACACTTAGCTCTATTGACAGAATGTCTTTAAAAGAAGCGCGTAGCATACTGCCCTCACTGCACAAGCTTGTTGCAAGTGGCATAGACCCACGCAATGCAAGAGCGGCGACTCAAGCTGAAAATACACAAGCAGTGACGATGCAAGGCTTATTCGACTCATGGATTGAATTTGTAAAACTCACCAGCACCATCACCCCCACCTGGATTAAACGGCACGAAGATCGTTGGCGCTTACACCTCAAAAAAACATTAGGTAACTTGTTCGCTAAAGATGTAACCCGTGCGCACCTAGCTGCCACGCTCGATGCCATGTCACGCAAAGGTATCAAAGAAGAAACTCGCAAAGCACTAACCACACTAAATCTTATGCTAGATTACGGACTCACACGACACATTATCGAACATAATCCTGCGCGTATGCTAAAGCCGAAGGATTTCGCTGCAACTGCTGCACGCTCACGTGACCGCGCGCTATCACTCCCAGAATTACGCACACTGTGGAGCGCACTAGATCATGCGACAGAGGCACGCAAAGGCATAGCTAAGACATCATCGCTATCTATTATTACAGCAACTGCTATTAGGATATTGATTCTTACAGGTGCGCGACGTGGAGAAGTCGCAGGTATGCGCTGGGACGAACTCAATCTCGAAACAAACACATGGACACTAACCGCTGATCGCACTAAAAATCGCAAACAACATGTTATTTATTTGGGTGAGTTTTCGCGTATTCTTGTCCAAGTACTTCAACCACTAACAGGAAATACAGTCTTTGTGTTCGACACTGGTAGGAATACCGGGCATATTCATACTGACTCGCTCACTACTGCTATTAACCGCTTAAAAAAATCAGCCCTGCTAAATGAACTCAAGTCATTTACCATTCATGACTTGCGCCGCTCTGCTGCT
>DATAXC010000307.1:0-3242 GCA_036266895.1 Gammaproteobacteria bacterium | reverse complement strand
ATGGAAACCAATCAACGCACGTGATGGAATCACATAATCTAAACGAATCCGCCCTTTGTCATCTGACATCATATGTTTTAAATCACCGCGTCGACCACCGAGTTTTTCCATCAGCGTACCCTGGAATTCAACCGGTAAATCAATCGTGAGTGTTTCATAAGGTTCGTGTAATTCACCATCTACTATTTTTGTGATGACTTCAGGGCGTGAAACAGCTAATTCATAGCCTTCACGACGCATGGTCTCAATTAGAATAGATAAATGCAATTCACCCCGGCCAGAAACTTTGAATTTATCTGGATCAGCAGTATCTTCTACGCGTAAAGCAACATTATGCGTGAGTTCTTGCGTTAAACGTTCACGAATTTTGCGGCTAGTGACAAATTTGCCTTCTTTGCCAGCAAAAGGTGATGTGTTGACTTGAAAAGTCATGCTAACAGTCGGTTCATCCACGGTTAAAGCAGGTAATGCTTCAATCGTTGTTGGGTCACATAGGGTATCGGAGATTTTTAATGCGTCTATACCCGTAATCGCAATAATATCGCCCGCATTGGCACTGGTTACTTCGCTGCGGTCTAAACCGAGATATTCTAATACTTGTAAAATCCGTCCTTGGCGCGTGTTGCCTTCGCGATCAATAATCGCAACCGGCATATTGGTTTTTGCTTGGCCGCGAGTAACCCGGCCAATGCCAATCATGCCAACGTAACTAGAGTAATCTAGCGTACTAATTTGCATTTGGAATGGGCCATGCAAATCTACTTTTGGCGGTGGTACGCAGTTGACGATGGTTTCGAACAAAGGCGTCATATCGCTGCTGGATTGATTTAAATCTAAAGTGGCATAGCCCAACAAGGCAGAGGTATAGATAACCGGAAAATCGAGCTGGGTGTCGGTTGCGCCTAGATTATCAAATAAATCAAACACTTGATCCATGACCCAATCGGGTCGTGCGCCGGGGCGATCGATTTTATTAATCACCACGATCGGATTTAAGCCGCGCGCAAATGCTTTTTGCGTGACAAAGCGGGTTTGCGGCATCGGACCATCCACCGCATCTACTAACAATAAAACGGAATCCACCATCGAGAGTATGCGCTCTACTTCACCGCCAAAGTCAGCGTGTCCGGGGGTATCGACAATATTGATACGATACTCTTGCCAGCGAATAGCGGTATTTTTGGCCAGAATAGTAATACCACGCTCGCGTTCTAAGTCATTGCTGTCCATGACGCGTTCGGTTGCGGGCGCCCGTTTTGAAAGGCTGGCGGTTTGTTGTAATAATTTATCGACGAGTGTTGTTTTGCCATGATCAACATGGGCAATAATTGCGATGTTACGTAATTTGTCTGCCACGATTATGCCTACCTGTACCTGAAAAGCCGTCTATCTTACCCCAACTGCTCGGAAACAAGAAGCGCTCTTTCATATTCCTCTTGCGTGTTGATTTCTAAGGTTTTTCCTTCGGTCAAACAAACCTTGATGCGATAGCCATGTTCTAAAGTGCGTAATTGCTCCAAACTTTCAGCCAGCTCCAGGGGGGTTTGGGCCAGCGTCTTATAACGCATTAAGAAGTCGTAGCGGAAAGCATACAGCCCAATATGATGATAAACCGGTGCGGGATAATCAGTCCGATAAAAGGGAATGGGCGCGCGGGAAAAATAAAGCGCATGATGATTTAAATCGGTGATAACTTTTACAACCCTTGGATCATGGTGCAGCTCTTTGGCTAAAGGCGAAGCCAATGTGGTCATATCTGGTGTCTCGCCAGCCAAATAGGGCGCGACCAATTGTTCCAGCATGAATGGCTGCACAAAAGGCTCATCGCCTTGTAAATTAATCACTACATCTATATTAGTGTATTGTGCTGCGACTGCCGCCACCCGCTCAGATCCAGTAGGTAGCAGCGGATCAGTCATGCAGACATGACCGCCTATTGCTTGAATCACCGCAGCGATTTCTTCGCTATCCGTGGCGACGACCACTTCGAATAAGCGTGCATACCGCTTCGCATTTTCATAAACCCATTGAATCATCGGTTTGCCTTGAATCGGCAATAAAGGTTTGCGCGGCAATCGCGTTGAACGAATCCGGCTAGGAATCACACAAAGAATATTTGGCATTATTTTATCTAGCATATTGATAGGAAAAGTTGCTAATATAACATAAATCAGCAAAAAGGAGTTAAGCATGTTAAAAGCAATATTAAAAGCAGCAATTGTTTTGATGGTATCAAACGCCGTTTATGCAGAGGTCACGGAAGTGTCTCATGACACAGCATTGACCCCAGGCGCTAAGTTATTAATCAACGATAAACATAAAGATGATTTTTACATTGCTGATAAAAACGATGTAGAAAAAATCAAAACACAATTACATCAATCTGATCAGGCTGAACAAGCTGCCAGTGCGACTAAGCCGCAAGTGGGGCCAAATACGACAGCAGACAATGTAAAAAAAGTTGTTCCGATGACACCGGTTACAAAATCTGTGCCGGCAGAAAATGCGAATACGACAAATGACAATATAACCAATAAGCCAAGCAGTCAAAAATCAAGTAAAGCAATGACCACGCCGGTAAAGAAAACCGCACAAAAGAAACCGGCGGTACCTAAGCAGCAAGTGGTTAGTAAGCGTAAAGCCAAAGTTGCACCGCTTTCTTATGAATTAGCTGACAAAGTAAAAGCCAAGAAACCGTTACAGGTTACTAAGAAAAAACCAGCGCCAGCACATATCAGTAAGAAAACAGTTAAATCACCTGCGCGGTTAGCTTAAGATTTTAAAGGATATTCGTGTTTTCAAATTTAAAACGAATCATTCTAGGCGCACCGCTTAATCCATTTAACCCTGCGATCAGGCAGCATATTGCGCTGATCGCTTTGCTGGCCTGGGTGGGGTTAGGCGCAGACGCGCTGTCTTCCTCTTGTTACGGCCCAGAAGAGGCTTATTTAGCACTGGGTGCCAATTCACATCTCGCCTTATATGTTTCCGCATTTACTGTCATCACTATCTTTGTTATCGCGTTAGGTTATAACCAAGTCATTACATTGTTTCCCAATGGTGGCGGCGGTTATAAAGTGGCGACTAAATTATTGCATCCATATGCGGGTTTAATCTCTGGCGCCGCGTTATTAGTCGATTACGTATTGACTATCGCTGTTTCAGTAGCCAGTGGTACCGATGCTATTTTCAGTTTTTTACCGCTTTGGTTACACGAGTATAAGTTGCTAGTAGAAGCAGGA
>DATAXC010000275.1:0-3191 GCA_036266895.1 Gammaproteobacteria bacterium | reverse complement strand
TCAAACTATGCTGAGAAAAGCCGCAAGAAGCCCCGCCAAATCAAACAGCAAATTGAAGCAGACATTATTCCACTGCTTGGTCATTTAGCGTTAGATAAAATACAAACTATCGACATCGCTAAAGCACTAGACAAAATTGTTGGTCGTGGCGCACCGGTACATGCCAACCGGGTGCTAAGCACTATCAAGCAAGCATTCAACTACGGTGTAAGTCGCGGCAACCTTCAATACAATCCTGCCGCAAACATTCGTACACGGGATATTGGAGGCATTGAAAAACATCGAGATCGAGTTCTCTCCATGGAAGAAATTAAAACGATATGGCGATTTCTTGATGGCAGTGAAAGTCAAATGTCACAACAAACTAAATGCGCTATCAAAATTATTTTGCTGACTGGTGTTCGCACCGCAGAGCTGCGGCTAGCTACATGGAGTGAATTTAATCTTACTGAATCACTATGGATTATACCCGCCGACCACTGCAAAGGCGCTGAAACACACAAGATTCACTTAAGCGATCAAGTTAAAGACCTGCTTATCCAATTATCTCAAGAATCTGATGGCGATCACGTTATCCACGGTGAATCATCAAACAGTCCTCTATCAGAAAATGCCTTATCTAGAGCCATTGCTCGCATTCAAGAGAGGATTGGCATACCTAAATGGACAGCACATGACTTGCGTCGAACTTTCGCGACACATCTCGGTGAAAGCCTGCGAATTGACCCGGTCGTTATTGAAAAATGCCTCGGTCACAAAATGCCGCGCATCATGGCAACATATAATAAAAATGAAATGTTACCCGAAAGAACAATCGCTTTAAGTGCGTGGGCTAATTATATTGAAGTGTACGTATACAACGACAATGTTTTATTGCTTAAGCGAGCCATCTAATTTGGGAGAACTAATGGATAAATTACAAATAAAATTTCCATCACAAGGATGGGAACAACTCCAAACAGCACGAGCAGAAATGCTAGACTCTGTAGCTCAAGCGTTAAAAAAATCAAAAAATAACAAAGTAAAAGTGGCGCATGGGAAGACCGCTGAAGCGGAATTCAGAAAATGGTTACATGACGCCGCACGAATATGAAGATATGCTATTAGCGGCTTAATTAATCGTCCGTTTTATTGGGGGAAGATCAAGAGACATCACCGATCAACTCTCCACTAAGTATTAGCATGATCGCTGATGTCTCTTGACCCCTTTGTTTTTTATCCAAACTCTATCCCATTTAGACAGCTAATGTTTAGGAGCACCAAATGTTTAATATCATATTTGATATTGATGAAACCTTAACCACAGATTCCGCGGAAGATTTTGATAAAATGGAATTGATTAATGAACTGTGCACGAACCCCGACAGATTTGTCCAGGCATTAAGGCCTCACTTTCTACACCACGGTGTCCTTGAATTAATTAAGGCTGTATTGGCAATACCAGAAGTCAATATTCATTTTTTTAGTGCAGATGTCGAGGAAAGAAATAAGCCGTTTGTAGCCGAGTTAATAAAGAAAGCTATGGGGGATGATTATTATGAAAATCATAAAACTCAAACCAGAATCTTTTCTCGTCCTGAATTAATTGATGTACAAAAGGAATTAGAATCTCATCCAGAGAAAACGGAATCCGATTATCAGCCTCCCTATGAGATTTTTAAGGGCCATCGTAAAAAAGACATCAGCCTAGTTAACAAGGAGGAACAAGCATTGAAATATACTTGCCTCGCGGATGATAGACCCGGGATCACACTAAAAGGCCAGGAAAAAAATTATATCAATATTTTACCCTTCTATCCCAAATATCTAGATCTAAATGATTTTGTTCATGCCGATGAAAAAACGTACCAACAGTCAATGCATTTCAAGGCACTTAATCATATATTTTACCTAGCGGGTTTTTTAATTGATGCAATTAATCTCGCTAGGCAAAATACCGCGAAACCTTTAAGTATGATTTTATTTGAAAAACAATTTGTTAAAATTGATCTATTCAGGTATCAGCCAAATTTTGAGACATTAAATTCGGATATGTATTACTATGAAAAAGGATTGAGTTATCTGCAGCAACATAATCCACACCTTGAATTATTGACGCCACAAAACCTCAAAGAACAACTCAATCTTTCATCTAACCTCTTTGCGCCAAGCGAACAGTGCAAGAGAATCACGCTAACAAATACGCAATAAAGGAGTAGGCGCCCTAATGATTTATCTTCACAAAGTATTTTCACTTTAGCTTTCTCATAAAAATGATTTAGATTAGGTTGTAAAGTATCTAAGACAATTGTTCCGTTCTGCTGTGATGCGATGCTTTTTGCTTTTTCTAGCATAACGGTCCCAATTCCTAGTCCTCTCAAGCTTTCATGGAGATAAAAATAAGTTAGCTTTTGCAGTTTCATCAGAAACAAAGGGGTCAAGAGACATCAGCGATCATGTTAACACTTAGTGGAGAGTTGGTCGGTGATGTCTCTTATTTCAAGTGTCCGTTAAACTGGGGGAGCTACAATGCGACCCCATTTTTTAAAACAAATCGCCTAACACCCGTTTAATTTTTTCTAGCTTCATTTAGACAATAACCGGCCATTGCTGATTGTATGACACCACCTCAACTATTGAGTAATTATTCATTTTTTATGGCCTGAATGTCCGAATGGCATGTTCATTTGTCCTAACAATCCTAGTCTATCTACTATTTGCCAATGGCCTATGATTTTACCATGCGAAAAATAATAAATAGTAAGTCCATAAACTGTGACTTGTTTGTTTGTAATGGGTAATCCAGGAATATTCCCTTTTTGCGTACCAGTAAATTTCCAACTCACCGCAACTTTATCATCCTCTCCCACCAAATCTTCAATATAAAATTGCTGATCAGGAAAAACATGGCGTGACATTTTTACTCTTTCTTTATAGGTTGCTAAATCAAGCGTTTTTCCTTCCCATTGATCGCCAGGATCGTATCTTATTGTATATTGCGGAGCAATAAGCTGATCAACAATTTCGAGATTACCTTTACTCCATACTTGCTCTATCAATCTTATAACTGCTTCTTTGTTTTTTTGTGTAGAGCTACAGTGGCTCATATTTAAAAAAATTATGGCCACTATTAAACTGACTACACTTCCAATCACCAGGCCAAGTAGCAGCGAACTACCTGGCTTCATTTTTGAATAAGTGCTCATAAAATA
>DATAXC010000256.1:0-9998 GCA_036266895.1 Gammaproteobacteria bacterium | reverse complement strand
GGGGCATTTGGCGCCAACGCTTTTGTCAATACACTTGCTTTTATCTCGGTGGGATATCTAGTGACTTGTCTCATAAGGGCTCCTTTGCCCCCTTGAGTTTGTTTTATTCAGAGGCGACAACTTTCCTGACACTGGGGGATACTTTACGCGTTTCATCCTCAGTGAGATAGGTGAGGAAATGTTTTACTGCTTGAGAAGCAAGATCATATAATAAATCTGAATTTTCATCATATGAAACATCATTAAAATCTACTAAGCCGCTTACAATATAATCTTCTAGCCGATTTTCTTTAATACTGCCGTCACCTACTGATACAACATCTATTTGATTAGTTCTTAAGTGTTGAATCCAAAGTTCATCAGAGATAGCAGGATATTTGAGTGTGTTAAGTTTGAGGGTAAAAGAACTGAATCCTGATTTTAATATACCTTTTGGAACTACAATAATACGAGGAATTTCAATAATCTCCTGAATGGTCAAGTCAAGGGTCTTTGTCACAATACTTGCTAGATCAGGTTTTTCACCTATGGTTAGTTCAGCCTGAGTAGGTCTGTATTGTTCTTCGACTTGCTTCATTATTTCAGCCATTATTTCTGGCTTTTTAAGATATTCGATTGAAGGAATTCTTTCTGGTTGATTCTCAAATTTATTTATTATTTGGTTAGTAATCTGAGCAATTTTAATTTCTTCTGGTTTTGTAAAAGTTGATTCGCTGACTTTTGATGTCACGATTGTATTACTAGTAATATTTATCGGAATGATTCCGAGCTTTGTATCAATTCTTGGTTGAGATATAACAGTGTAGCTCTTTTGCCCAAGTTCATTCATATCTAACGTAATTGATTGTAGCTGAATAATTGATCCTGGTTTATTCGCCTCTTCAATTATTTCCTGAAATTTATCATGACCGATTATATTAAGACGATCAACAGCAGCTACTCCAGTTCGTTTACCATAAGGTAGTCTCAAACCGCGACCAATAGATTGCTCAATAAGTACACGTGCATTAGCAGCTCGTAGTGGCACAATTGTATATAGGTTAGTTACATCCCAGCCTTCCTTTAGCATGTTGACGTGGATTACTATTTCAGTCGGCTCTTCAGGATTTTCTACTTTTAGAAGACGACTTATCATTTCTTCCTCCTCCGAACCTGATTTGCTAGAGTCAACTTGGATAACTTTATCCTTGTACCGTCCTTCGAAAAATTTATTTGATTGAATATATGTAAGTAATTGGCTCGCATGTGTTGTATCTCGAGCAATTACGAGTACAAATGGTTTAACAATATGATTATTACTCTCAAGAGCGTAGGTTTCTAGCTGCACCTTTATACTCTCATGTAAACATATACCATCTTCTAATTTCATACGTTCAATTTCATCTTGAGACATACCAGATGGATTGAAATCTTTTCGCGTTACTACAGCTGGTTCTTTTACAAAACCATCAGAAATCGCGCGGCCTAATGGGTAATCGTATATTACATTTTTGAAAGATACAGCTCCCTTATTTGTTTCTATTATGGGTGTTGCTGTTAATTCCAGTCCAAGTGTTGGTTTTAATTCGTTAATCGCTTTCAATCCAGCGCTTGCTCGATAACGATGTGACTCATCCATTAACAATACTAGATCAGGAAGACCAGCCAGGTAATCGAAGTAACTTTCACCAATATATTCAGAAAGTCGTTTAATTTTAGGTGCCTTGCCGCCACGTACTTCGGAAGTAATTTTAGAAATATTAAAAATGTTAATTTTAACGCCGCCAAAAAGTGAACCGCTTAATGGATCATGCTTGTCATAATTATCGCCCGTAATAATGGAAGGAGGATTTACGGCAAATTCTGATATCCCTTTGAAAACATATTTTGGATGATTTCTATTGCTAAAATCTGTAATTAACTTGTTGTAGATAGTTAGATTTGGAGCTAATACAAAAAAATTATTTATGCCATGTGATAAATGAAGGTATGTAATAAAAGCCCCCATCAATCGTGTTTTACCTACACCAGTAGCAAGAGAAAAACATAGCGAGGGAAATTCACGCTCAAAATCGGATACCGATGAAAATTCTTTGTTAATTTTTTCTAAAGCAGCTTTGATATCAGTATTTTTTTTTGGCGGCAAAATATTAGTAATATGATCAAGAATTTCTAAAGCTTGTCGCTGAGGAGGACGCAAACTTAGACGTCCCGTTATTGCATTTACATGGGCATTCATTTTCATACCATCTCTTCGTTAAATAAACTTTGCTGACCTTTTTTTTGAGGTGCTTTGGGTAAGTTTTCAATTTTTAAGCTGTAATCATCATGTCCCCACTCGCAGCGAGATAGCACATGATTCGGAATTTTTTTAATCGTTAGGTTTGAATAATTGATGTTACCTTGGAAGGAAGAACATAGTACCAATAACGTACGATCATTTCCTACTTCATCACTTAATTGATGAAGTTGTTCGTTTGTTAGATTTGCCGTAGTTACATAAATATAATCCTGCTCAGAAGAATAACCTTGTTGCCAGTATAATGAATTAGAAGGTGCGTATGTATACCCTTGAAGTTTGCAAAGAGCTTCTGAAAGCATGGCTGCATTATAGCTTGTATTAATAACCCAGTTATCCCATCTGTCTTTTACTAATAAAGAAGGCGCTAGATGGTAACAACGAAAACCACCGCCGCCCTTCCAGTTAACTGCCTTACTAATAGCTCCTTGATCTTCGGCATCTATTACTTTTTGCATTCTAGGTATGATATGGGTATAGCAGTGTTCACCTAATTCAACCATGATCCAGCGACGTCCCATTTTATGAGCGACAGCTCCTGTTGTTCCTGACCCTGCAAACGAATCAAGAACAATGTCACCCTCCTTAGTTGCTATGTGAATTATACGTTGCAACAAGCCTTCAGGCTTTGGTGTAGCAAATGGTTTTTCAAATATTGCCTTTTGCTCTGTCATCGAGGTTTGAGTGCTACCAACCTCATCAGCACTCCAAATGCTTCTGGGCACCAAATCACCGGCTTCTTGCAAAAACATTTTTAACCTAGGCGTTTTTGATTTGCCATCTTTTCCCCAATACAGCAAATTGTTTGCCTCATTATCTTTATGAGTATCTTGCCCATATCGCCAAGTTAAGTTTTCGGGTGGATAAACCATTTCGCGTGTATTTGGATTCAAAATTCCGTAATACAAGTTTGGACGTTCATCGCGGTTTTTGTTGCCTGTATATGTAACTGAGTTCCAAACACCACGCGGATCATGATCTGGATTTTTGTAGTACGTATTTTGGGAGGAAGTTCTTGGTAACTTATTAGGTTTCCATGTGGCTTTGTTCTTTGCATATACGAGCACGTAATCATGATCGGAGCTAAAGTACTTCGCATCATTTGCTGGTGAAACACGCTTTGCCCAAATTACACTGGTTACAAAATTATTCCTTCCAAACACCTCGTCACACAGAACCTTCAAATAATGAGCCTCGTTGTCATCAATCGTGATCCACAGCGAACCATCGTCTGTTAGCAGTTGCCGGATGATCTCGAGTCGGTCGCGCATTAGCCCCAACCAGAGCGAATGTTCCAGCCCGTCGTCATAATGCTCAAATGCGCTACCAGTATTGTATGGCGGATCGATGAATATACACTTAACCTTGCCGGAATATTCCTGCTCCAACGCTTTCAACGCAAGTAGGTTATCTCCAAAAATTAATTTATTATCAAAAATATCATCCGTACTAACACGATGCTTCGCATGATAACTTTTTTGATCATCATGAATTAATATCCTCGGCTCCAATTTAGGCCGTACATCTTTGCCAATCCAAGTAAGTTCGAGTTTAGTCTTATAATTTGTCATTGTGTTAATCCTTCCTAGTTCAGTCGCCACTTTAAACAAAATAAGTCTTCAATTTGTGATTGCTGATTCAGCTTTCCCTCAATCTGTAAAATCAACTCTTCACGTTGTTTATCAACTTGATCTTGCGCATCGAACAGTGACTTTCGCTTCTGGTTACGCTGTGCTTCAATTGCTTTAATTTGTTTCTGAGCGGCAAGTTTTTCTTCAAGAGTGTGTGCAAGAGTTGCAATACGTCTAGCTTCTTTGATTTGTCGATCTAATTCTTTAATTTCTCGTTCCAGAGCAACCTTTAAATCGTCAGCCCAGCCATCTAGTTTATCTGCCTCAGCTTCGTAAAAACCGGCATTACGTTTGGAAATATTTTGATGAATTATGATTTGTTGTTGCTGAGTTAACTCTTCCAAAGTTTTAGTTACACTGCCTGGTTGGGCTTGACCGATAATATTTCCCGGTAAAATTAGTAATCGTGCCGCGATTTCTCTATCCAACTCATGACCATCATCAGTGACTGCTGCAAAGATTAAATAATCCTCGGCTTGATCAAGAGACTCAACGCTTAAAAGTGAGAGAATCAGCCAGCCGGATTTTCCTATCAGTGATTCAAGTACCGAGATTTTTCCTTCGTGTTGGCTATAGTTAAAATGTACTTCAGCAGGCGGTAAGTCTCGTTCTTTTGCTTTACTCAACAGGGCTTCAGCTAGTGGATGATTTAATCGATAGAAGTGAGCTTCGCCTGAGCGACGCGGTAACTCATATAGCCCTAGCGGTATTGTTGGAGATGGTTTGCCAAATGGATTCGTCTTTAAGTTAAATGACGCATCGCTTAAAAAATCGGCGTGTTCCTTGAGCTCATGCTGTGTAAGTTGTATAAGTAATCGCTCATAACGATTTAAATATTCTTTAGATGCTTCATCTTGAATCTTGAGTTTTTCGCGTACTTCGTCGTCAAAGTTTTCTAACAATTGTTGTCGAGTACGAGTCATTGACTCATTGATTTCTGCACTTAGCTCGATTTGTAATTGATCAAAAGCAGCCTGTATTTCATCAACTCTACGACATCGTTGATAAATTGCTGCAATACGCTTTTCAAAATCGACTCCAGACTCGATTGCTCCTAAAACTTCATCGCTGGCTCCAAATACACCCTCAAACAACTGAAATTTTTCAGCGAGTAATTCGAATACGCGCTGATCAGCTGCATTTTTTCGATTAAGGAAGTTTACAACAACCACATCATGTTTCTGTCCATAACGATGACATCGACCAATGCGTTGTTCAATACGCTGTGGATTCCATGGTAAATCATAATTTACTATCAACGAACAGAATTGAAGATTGATACCTTCTGCACCAGCTTCGGTAGCGATCATTATGTGACCATGTTCTCGAAAATAATCTACAAGTGCTGACCGCATATCTGCGGTACGTGAGCCTGTCACACGGTCTGTGCCATCATGTTGTGCAAGCCATTCGCTATAGATTTTTTTAGAACGATCATCTGTGTTTGTTCCATTGAATAGTACGATTCCCTCCGAGAATTGACTATCTGCTAGCAAGCGTAATAAATAATCTTGTGTACGGCGCGATTCTGTAAAGATTATTGCCTTCTGTGCTGCTCCTAACTCTTTTGTTTTAGCAAAAGCTATACCGAGGGCTTTAATCAATGCTTTACCTTTAGCATTGTGATCAATGGAAGTGGCTAATTTAGCAAAGGCTTCAAGTTCAGCGATCTCTTGCTCAATGATCGCTCGATCATTTTCGGTTACTTCAGGTTTAGACTGGGTTTCAATCCATTCTTCAGCAGTTTCGCCAAGTGCCTCGTAATCTTTATCTAACTCATCTTCCAGAAGTTCAGTTTGCGGCTTATTTACCAGTAACTCTTTAAGGCGGTTAGCCATAGTTGTGAGTGCCCCAGCAATTGCAAAGGTAGATGAGGCTAGTAATTTGCGTAATACTAAGGTCATTAATGATCGCTGCCCAGCAGGAAGAGCGCGTAAGTTATCACGTTGTAGATAATCTGAAACGAGGTGATATAACTTATCTTCACTATCTTCTGGCGTGAATTCCTCTACTAGAGGTAAACGTCTTGTATAAGGAATATAGGCTGTTACTTGTCTACGTAAAGTCCGATGACAAACTGGTTTTAATCTTGCTTTGAGAGTATTGAATACTTGTTCTTGGTTTAAATTGGCAAACTGAGCTCTAAAGCTATTTAGATCGCCAAAAATATGTTCGTCAATGAAGCTAACTAACCCAAATAATTCAAGTAATGAATTTTGAAGTGGAGTAGCTGTTAATAATAACTTATGTTTTCCAGCCAAAGCCATTTTAAGCATATTTGCAATAACATTGCCTGGCTTATAAACATTTCGTAGTCTATGTGCTTCATCGATAACTACTAAATCCCACTGCATTGCATGAACATCTGTTGCTTTTGATTTAGCAAATTGATAGGAGCAAATTATGATTTCAGAGGATTCAAAAGGTCGAAACTGACCCTGTTTCACAGCAGAATTATATGATTTTGATTCTATAATTCGACAAGGTAGAAAAAATTTTTCAGTTAATTCTTGATGCCATTGTTTTCGTAAATTTGAAGGAGTAATTACAAGAATTCGTTGTTTTCTTTCAGCCCATTTTTGAGAAAGTACAAGTCCCGCCTCAATTGTTTTGCCAAGTCCAACTTCGTCTGCAAGCAGAGCACCTCTTGAAAGGGGAGAATTAAATGCAAAAAGAGCCGCATCAACTTGATGTGGATTTAAATCAACTTGTGCACTGGCAACAGCACCCGCAAGCTTTTCGAGGCTATCAGGTGGGCAGCGACGAGTTAGCTCATGAGCAAAATATTTAACATGATAGTCAGTAATACTCATTCAAATTACTCATCATTAGTCACTAATTCATCCAAACGTAAATTCTTGATACCAATCGCAGCTGCACACTGCAAAAAAAACGCGAATTGAAATGCACCGCGGCTGATTTTTACTTTGATGCTGTTGGTGGTTTCATTGAGACCAAGCGCCGTCAGTTTTTCTTGTAGCTGATCATACGTAATACCTCTGCGTTTAAGCTCAGCCTTTAAAATGTTTGCTGCCAATCTATTCCAATCCGAGTCCATTTTAATTATCACCTTTTTCTTCTAAATGTGAAACAAAAGTTACATTAAAATAACTAAAATGTCAAAAATGTATTGACTAGAGTTTCATATATGTTACTATAGTAACGTAATAATTACTAATGATTCATAAAAGGAGGTTTATATGATGAGCAATCAAGATAAAAATGATTTTTTTGGCAAGCCAATATACATCTACACACGGGCTCAAGCATTAGAGGATGGCGAGCTTGTGGATGTTACAGGGATGGCCAAGAAAGCAGGCTTTAAAATTCCTGTTGCCGTAACTCGTGCGGTCTGGACTGAGTATATTGAGTGGACTGATGAGGATACCAATAAGCAAACGATCCAAGACCAATCAGGCAGATTGTGGGACGTATTATGGATGCTGTATGTCGCCTGTAAACGTAGCAAAGGCGAATCATCCCTGTGCTATGGGTTGCACGTAATACCGCGTAATGGGCACGCAAAATCGACGATGATGATAAAGCTAAAGTCTGTCATCGGCGGCGGTGACAACGGTGAACCCGTCATCACCATCATGTTACCCAACGAGGACTAACAATACGCCAACTGGGTAGCCTTCGCGAGAGGCTGCCTAGCTAACCATTTTCAAAAACCATCCATTGGAGATTTAAAATGATCAAGCAAATGATACGAATAATTATCCTGCCTATTCAATCAATTTTTGATGCTATCCGTCATCAGCGTAACCAACGATTAATGATGTCATATATTCTAAAAATTAATCCAAAACAAAACTACTGTGCTTTGAGGAACGAAGTACCCATGAAAATCGTACGAACAAAACAATTTAACTTGGCACGTACTGCTATTAATGGAGTATAAAAAATGAAAATGATATCCGTAGAGAATGCTAGAAATTTTGTAAAAGAGTTAGAAAATATTTTTTCTTCATTACATGTGGACGATGCCATTTGGAATGAATTTGGCACAATAACTGATCTATATTTTGGTAGTAATTTAAGAGAAACGTTACAAGATGATATTACGGAAGAAATAGCAATCACATGGCACATTGAAGATGTTCAAGGTATTCGGTCAGATTTAACAGACCAGCAAGCTAGTGATGTACTCATTCATTTGAAAAAAAATCATGATGCGACTGTGGGAATAAATTGGGATACCGTCGAAATAGTGGCAGATATTTTATTCCCCTTCGATGCAACACATACGGAACTCAAGGAGATCTCCGCATGAATCAGTACAAGGTAACATTCAAACGTGTCGAAGCATTTTATGAATCCATTCTTGTGGAAGCATCTACCGAAGAGGAAGCCCGCAATCAAGCGGACAACTTGTCTAACGATGGAAAAATTGAATTCGATTACTTTAAAGAATCAGATATCCTTGATGATTACATTCTTGATATTGAGAAAATTTAATTAATGTAAGCTAGACTTTTTAGAAGCGCCTTGCAAAAAGTGGGGCGCTACTTTAATTTTAGGTTTCTACTTTTAATATCCTAGATATTTTTTGATAATGAGCATGAATAACGGCACTATATTTGTAATTATGTTTAGGCGTATGGGAATGATAATTGCCAACACCTGACCACAAATTTTTCCCTTCTGATATGCTCTGACTTAATATCCATGCCCCTACAGAAATATTTTTACACGCATTGTATTGTATATCCTCTCTGGTATAACCGTAGGCTGCAATTTTAGGCAACCAAATGCTGTTAATTTGCATTACCCCATAGTCAAATGTACCGTTCTTGTTTTTAATAGCATCGCCGTTTTTACCATTCTCTTGCTTTAGAACAGAGATGATAATAGTCGCCGGAACTTGGTAAATAATGGCCGCGCGATTGATACAATCTAGCGGCACATCATTAACAGCAAATGGGATCATGATAATGTCTACTATTTAGTTATCAGTCTATTGATCCAATTTTATTGGTGGCTGGTTTTAAATTATTTTCCTTTATGTATTTAACCCAATCTTTATCTTTCTTTAAAATATGTTCGGCTGCTTGTTCGAAAAAATCATCTATTTTTTTGATTTTAAGCCAGTCACAATATTGTCTTATACTCTCTAATAATTCTCGCTCAATGCTGATGCGGGTTTGTTCTTTTTCTGCTTTTTGTTTTACTTTGATAATTGGCATATAGATTTACTCCATTAATTAAATTTAAAAATCATGACTTAATTTGTCTAAATTTTTAGACAGAAAAACTGTTTGCTTACGCTGAAAACCTGATAAGTTAATTTTTAGAAAATGATAGAGATGTAACTCAGCTACTTTATTTATTTTTGTATTTGCCCGATTATTTTTCTCACACACATCGCAACTGTGGTTGCATAAAACTTTCTTCCATTTTTTCAATGGATTAAAGATATTTAACTAATATTAAATTTCAGAGAAAAAATTTATTTACTTACACCATATTTACATCAACTTGATGGCACCATGCATCAATACAATTTTCTACACCAATTAATAATTTATTCTTATTTTATTTACAGAATCACTATATACAACATTTTATCTCCAACATATACACCACAACTGGTGCAGCGCGGTGCATGACATAAATAATTACACCACTTGTGGTGCAACTATTTAGCTTCTTCTCCGTATAAACCACTAACATATTGTTGAGAACTTTCTTTACACTTTGCCAAAATATCAGCCCGCTTTTCATCATTAAGCTGATGTTGTGCCTCGACTAAAAATCGCGCTAAAAAACGTGTTTCCAGAGACCAATTTAACGTGTTTTTTAATAAATTTTTTATTTCATGAAGGAGTTTTTCTATTTTATTCTCTTCTTGGTTGCCTTCATTGTTTGACCTGGCCTCCTCTATCCTTAGCCCAAGATCAACCAATTCCCGTACATATTGAGCAACGGATTTGATCCCTCTCCCTTGCACTTTTTCTTCAAGTTTTCCATAAGTTTTATCATCAAAACTGATACTGAGTCGCTTCATGTTCTCTCCTGATAGTTTAAATCTCTCGATCAAATTCTTTTTGTGGTGTAGAAATTTTAGCTAGTTCAGCTCGCTGACA
>DATAXC010000244.1:0-3883 GCA_036266895.1 Gammaproteobacteria bacterium | reverse complement strand
GAATTATCGAATAATAAAGGCATTAATCGTTTGGGGGGCGGTTTATCTGCTGCTGCCTTAACCGATAAAGATCGAATTGATATTAAAGAAGCCGTGCGTTTGCAAGCAGATTATATTGCGGTTTCTTTTCCGCGTCATGCTGATGATATTAAAGAAGCGCGTATTTTATTAAAAGCAGCTGGTGGTTCGCCCGGCATTATCGCAAAAATTGAACGTTCAGAAGCGATTACCAATATTCACAGTATCATTGAAGTATCGGATGCCGTGATGATTGCCCGCGGTGATTTGGGGGTGGAAATTGGTGATGCAGAATTGCCTGCGGTACAAAAAAAGATTATCAAAATTGCTCGTACTTTTAATAAGCCGGTGATAACTGCGACACAAATGCTTGAATCAATGACTTCGAATACGATCCCAACGCGTGCGGAAGTGTCGGATGTTGCCAATGCGGTGTTAGATGGAACAGATGCCGTGATGTTATCTGGCGAAACGGCAGTGGGTTTATATCCGGATAAAGCTGTTGCGGCGATGGACCGTATTTGTTTGAGCGCGGAAAAGCATCAACATATTCGTTTTTCACGGCAAATGAAAATTCAGCCATTAAAATATGTCGATGAAGCGATTGCGATGGCCACTATGTACACGGCAAATCATTTAGATATCAAAGCGATTATTGCTTTAACCGAATCAGGTACCACGCCGTTATTGATGTCGCGGGTTAATTCTACCATTCCCGTGTTTGGTTTAAGCCGACATGAAGCAACGTTGCGGCGCATGACACTTTATCGTGGTGTTTATCCATTACCATTTGATGCAACGCACATTGATCGACGCATTCTTAATCATGCTGCGATTCAGGAGTTACAAAAACGCGGTATTTTAAAGAAAGGCGACCACGTTATTATTACCAAGGGTGATTTGATTGGGGTCCATGGCCGTACGAATTCTTTAAAGATTGTGACGGTAGATGGGGAGTAGTAGTTAGCTTCTCATTGCAGGAAAGGGAGATTCAAGGATGAACACCAACATCAAAATCATTTTCTACAGTATGTACGGCCACATTTACCAAATGACCGAAGCTATTGCTGCTGGTGCACGTGAAGTGGCGGATGTCAACGTCGAAATCTATCGCGTCAATGAATTAGTCCCACAAGAAATTTTAGAAAAAAGTGGCGCAGCAGCAGCGCAAGCCGTTTTTGCTCATATTCCAATTATCAAACTTGAACAATTAGCGGATGCCGATGCTTTTATTTTCGGTACACCAACGCGTTTCGGTAATATGTGCGCACAAATGCGTAATTTCCTTGATCAACTCGGGGGCTTGTGGCAAAAAAATGTTTTTGTAAATAAGATCGGCAGTGTTTATACCAGCACCGGTACCCAACATGGTGGCCAAGAAACGACGATTACCAGTTTTCATACAACATTATTGCATTTTGGTATGATTTTGGTGGGCGTGCCGTATGAGGAAAAACGATTATTTAATATGGATGAAATCAGCGGCGGTTCGCCTTATGGCGCAACAACTTTAGCCGGAGATGGTAAACGCATGCCATCAGAAAATGAATTAGCGATTGCGCGTTATCAAGGAAAACATGTTGCGGAAATTACTCGTGCTTATAAGCTTGGTAAAGCAAAATAGTGATAAATTATTCATGGCTGGCAAAAACGCCCTCTCCCGCCCTATCGGGCACTCCCGCAACAAGTGCGGGAGTGCCCGACAGGGCGGGAGAGGGTGTTTTTGCCAGGCCATGAATAGTTAAACAGTAGGTTGGGCTGAGCTTGCGAAGCCCAACAATGGCGGGAAAAGGTATTCATCACATGTCCGAAAAAATCTATCCAGTACCAACTACAATTGCGCAGCACGCACATGCTAATGAAGCACAATATCGGGCCATGTATGAGCGCTCTCTGCAAGACCCCAATGCTTTTTGGCATGAACAAGCAGAAAAATTTATTAGCTGGTTTCAACCCTGGCAGCAAGTCTGCCGCGGCGATTTTGCTCAAGCAAATGTGCAATGGTTTGTGCAAGGTCAATTAAATGCTTGTTACAATTGCGTAGATCGACATTTACCGACACGTGCGCAACAAACCGCGTTGATCTGGGAGGGTAATCAACCGCACGAAACGCAACAGATTACCTACGCAGAATTACATGAAAAAATTTGCCGTTTAGCAAATGTATTAAAGCAATGCGGCATAAAAAAAGGCGATGCGGTCGCTATTTATTTGCCAATGATACCGGAAGCGGTAATCGCCATGTTAGCTTGCGCACGCATAGGCGCAGTGCATTCGGTGATTTTTGCCGGCTTTTCACCGGATGCGCTGAAAGCACGAATTTTAGATGCAAAATGTCAACTGGTAATTACAGCGAATGAAAGTTTGCGTGGTGAAAAAATCATTCCATTGAAAAAAAATGTCGATGAAGCATTAATGAGTTGTCCACAAATCAAAAAAACGATTGTGGTAAAGAGAACGGAGCATGCTACGCCTTGGCAAGCCGATCGCGACCTGTGGTATCACGAAAGCGTCGCAACAGTGACTGGCGAGTGTCCTTGCGAAGTGATGGATGCACAAGATCCGTTTTTTATTTTGTACACCTCCGGCTCAACCGGCAAACCCAAAGGGATTTTACATAGCACTGGCGGTTATTTAGTGTATGCCGCTATTACGCATTATTATATTTTTGATTATCATGCTAATGAAGTGTATTGGTGTACGGCAGACGTAGGTTGGATCACTGGTCATACTTATGGTGTATATGGACCGCTCTGTAATGGTGCAATCACTTTAATTTTTGAAGGTATTCCCACTTATCCCAGCGCGTCGCGTTTTTGGGAAGTAATCGATAAACATCAAGTTAATATTTTTTATACCGCACCAACCGCTATTCGTGCATTGCGTCATGATGGCGATGACTGGGTAACCCGTACCAGTCGTGCTAGTTTGCGTTTGCTGGGTACGGTGGGTGAACCAATTAATCCCGAAGTGTGGGAATGGTATTACCATGTCGTCGGTAATCAACGCTGTCCGATTGTTGATACTTGGTGGCAAACAGAAACCGGTGGTATTTTAATTTCACCATTACCTGGTGCAACTGCACTAAAACCAGGTTCAGCAACAAAACCTTTTTTTGGTATTGTACCGGCTATTGTTGATGAGGCTGGACAACCCCTCCCCGCTGACAAAATGGGGAAGTTGGTTATCACTCAACCTTGGCCCGGCATGATGCAAACTATTTACGGTGATCATGATCGCTTTATTGAAACTTATTTTGAAGAAATCCCTGGTAATTATTTAACGGGAGATGATGCGCGTTGTGATCAAGCAGGCTATTTTTGGATTACTGGACGTAATGATGATGTGCTAAAAGTTTCAGCGCATCGCATTGGTACCGGTGAAGTGGAAAGTGCTTTGTTAGAGCATCCAACGGTTGCAGAAGCAGCGGTGGTCGGTGTACCCAATGAGATAAAAGGTGAAAGTATTTATGCTTTTGTGACACTAAAAGCCGGAGAAACAGAAAGCGATCAACTCAAACAAGCATTAATTCAACAAGTACGTCACTCCATTGGTGCGATTGCCACGCCAGATTATATTCAATGGGCGCCAGCATTACCTAAAACCCGTTCGGGTAAAATCATGCGCCGTTTATTACGCAAGATCGCAAACAATGATGTGGAAAATTTAGGTGATACGTCTACTTTAGCCGATCCAGAGGTGTTGGATAATTTAATTGCTAGTCGAGAAAGAAGAGCATAAGCATATTTTGGATTTTTGGTTAAAAGGACATTACATTGGTGTAACATAACAAAGTAAAGCTACGCCATACCAACCCATGATCGCGGCACCAATCGCGCTGGTGATGTGGTCATATCCCGGTGCA
>DATAXC010000229.1:0-3118 GCA_036266895.1 Gammaproteobacteria bacterium | reverse complement strand
TCAGCTTCAATAACCCCTTTTTTTGTCTGGCCATTGGCATTAACGGCATGATAATGATAAGCAGGCATAAGCTCTCTCAAATAAACATGAATAATAAATAGATAAAATATAAGCTACCATTTATAAATAATGCCCTAATAGACAATCCTTTTTCCGACATATGCAATCTTAACCAAACTGCTGCAATCAATGTAATCATCACACCTGTTAAGACTTCTCTACTCGGCTGCCAAGGAGTTAGCAGTATCCCCAACGCTGGTAGCAAAGTGCCTTGGAATGTCATAGCACCACTAATATTACCGCAAGCGAGCGTGTCTTTATTTTTTCTTATCCAAAGAATACTATTTATTTTTTCTGGCAATTCAGTTGCGATAGGAATAATTAATAATGATAAAATTAAAGCAGAGACGTTAAGCGCGATAGAAATATTTTCAATGCCATCAATAAAACCTTTCGCTCCTATTAGCAATAAAACCAGACTCAGCAATAATTGAATAAGAATAGGATTAGCATTATTCTTTAATCCAATTCTGGTTAAAATCATGGGCTCATTTGCTAAAACGCCATGACCTTCAATCACCAGTTGCTTTGAAGCACGCAGCGTAGCTGCCACATACGTTATATAAAGTAAGATGAGCAAACCACTAATAGTAAAGCGCCATCCTATGGGATGCCGTGGTAAAAACATGGCAATAGCTGCTAGAAAAAAAGCAACCAGAAAAAAATTTAAATCACGTGTGAACCCCGTTAATTCAGGGATGAGGCTGCCTTTTATCCCACGCATTTTAATAACAGAAAGAGCCATAAAAAAAACGGCCAAGGTAGAGAGCATTAATGGGGCGCCTAAAATAGCACCTACGCTAATTTCCTCATTAACTGAAACATTATCTGTGCCTGCCACCATCGCAATAATAGGAACAGAAGTCTCTGGCAATGCAGTTGCAATAGCAGCAAAGATAGAACCCGTTACACCTGCCGAGATTTTAATTTTTTGTCCAAAATGTTCGAGCGCATTCGTGAATAATTGCGAAGACACTAAAATAAGCAGAAGCATAACAATTAATTTTACCCAAAGATAAATCATTTCATCTTCCTCACAACCTAATTCTCACTCGTTACCCGTAAAATTTCTTCTAATGAGGTATCGCCTGCTAACACGCGTCGACAACCATCTTGACGCAAACTTAAAAATAAACGCCGTGCATGTTGACGTAACTGTTGTTCTGGGGCATGGTCATGAATCATACTGCGCAATGTCTCATCAATCACCACTAATTCATAAACGCCGCTCCGACCCGCATAACCGGAATTTCTACAACGAGAACAACCTTCTGCCCGATAAATAGTGTGGGTAAGATTGACATCCACTCCCAATAATTCACATTCTTTTTCACTCGCAACGCTAGGTTTTTTACAATGCTGGCATAACAGACGAATTAAGCGCTGCGCTAAAACACCCGTCAAACTAGAAGCAAGCAAGAACGGTTCAACGCCCATGTCATTTAATCGCGTAATAGCACCAACCGCACTATTCGTATGCAAGGTAGAAAGAACTAAGTGTCCGGTTAAACTCGCTTGTATCGCAATCTGTGCTGTTTCGATATCCCGAATTTCCCCAACCATCACCACATCCGGGTCTTGACGTAAAATAGCGCGTAATCCTTTGGCAAAAGTCATCTTAATTTTATTATTGACTTGGGTTTGACCTATACCAACCAAATCATATTCGATGGGATCTTCTACGGTTAATATATTTCTCTTTTTATCATTTAAGACTGTCAGCGCACCGTATAAAGTCGTTGTTTTTCCTGATCCTGTGGGACCGGTCACTAACATAATGCCGTGCGGTCGCGTGATTAATGATTGGAGTAAATCTAATACCTTTGCTTCCATGCCTAATTCAGCTAAATCTAAACAGGCACTTTGTTTGTCCAACAAACGTAGAACAGCCCGTTCACCATGATTTGTTGGCATCGTGGATACACGGACATCGACGGCTCGGCCGCCAATACGTAAGGTAATACGACCGTCTTGAGGAAACCGTTTTTCTGCAATATCTAATCTAGCCATGACTTTGATTCGCGAAATAATCAAGGGCGCAAGCACACGTGGCGGCTCTAAAACATGATGCAAGATACCATCCACGCGAAAACGAATGGTGATGTGATCTTCAAAGGTTTCAATATGCACATCAGAAGCACCTTCTTTAATGGCTTCACTTAAAAGCGCATTTAATAAACGGATAACAGGTGCATCGTCTTGCCTTTCAAGTAGATCTTCAGCTTTAGGAAGGTCATGCATTAGCTCAGAAAGATTAAGAGCATCTTCTAAATCTTCTGTCATTTGCATAGCCGTTGCTGAATCCGTTTCATAAGTCTTAACGAGACACTCGTTAAATTCAGCACTGCTCACTTGCATTAACGCAAGTGGCATTTGTAACTGGCGACGAATTTCGCTAAAGACAGCAAGTTCGGGTGTTTTTTGATAAATTACTTTAGCGACATTTTCTTCGATACCTGCTAGCAACACACCATAACGCTTTGCAAATGCAAACCGTAGCAAATTCATTTTCCCGTATCTCCAAATGGTTTCGGTAAATCACGTGAATTTTTCCACGGAGGCAATAAAGGACGTAAAGGTTCTTTGCCAATTGTAAGCATATTTTCACGATAATTAGCTTGAATATTCCGTACCGAACTATATTTCTCATGAGTAATTGTCATAGCATCATCACTATTAGTCACAATAATGGGCTTAATAAATACCATTAAATTTTTCTTTTGTTGATGACTCGTTTTTTGCTGAAAAAGTGGGCCTAGAATAGGAATATCACCCAAAATCGGTACTTTGTTAATGTTTTCATTATTTTTATGACTAATTAACCCACCTAATACCAAAATATCATCACTGTTAATAATAACGGAATTGGTAATTTTACTCGTATTGATAATGGGATTTAGCCCAGGATTCAATGGATTCTGTAGAGTGTCATTTTTTAAATTCAGCTTAAGACGCACTGAACGACTCAAATTAATTTGTGGTGTGACATCTAATTTTAACGTCACCGCTTTTTGATCGATCGTAGTGAAAGGTGTCACCGTGCTCGTGCTGCTTCCAG
>DATAXC010000228.1:0-5422 GCA_036266895.1 Gammaproteobacteria bacterium | reverse complement strand
TGGGCCACAATTTCAATTGCTTCGATAAGTGAATAGCCTTGTTTCTCTAATTTATTAACCATTTCAAATTCATCGCCATGTGTTGAATATAAAATTCTACTAAACGGGTCTAGTACCAGCCGATGTACAGAAAGCCCATGATTACTTTTGATAATAAATTCTGAATAATCAGAGGTCGTTCTAATTGACCTAAAAAGACGTTCAGTAAATCCGTCCATATCCATAAGGTTATCCTTCTTAATTTGGTTAATAGCAGCATCGGTTTGACCCAAAATTACTTTAAAATCTGAGCAATTGAATGCGGCAAGAGAGATGGGACTTTGGTAATAATCAGCGATTGACTGGGTGATAGTAACAAAATTGGCTTTATGCCGGCGTGCAGTACGATAACCTTTTTCGATAAACTCAGCGGTTCTAATATCGTTACCTTTGAATAGTGCCCAAGCTTCATCAATAATGCAAGTTTTAATACGCTCTCTACCACCTAAATAAACGGCATTATTAATTTGATAAATTAGCAATAATAAAACAATGCGTTGTAAATCTTTTTTATTATCTAATCCTTGTAGTTCTAAAATAATAAATGGATTGCTTAAATCGATAGAAGAGCGACCTTCAAAATATTTACCATACATGCCATCTTTAGCATAAGGTGTTAACACCATGGCTAAAGATTGACAAATCGATTTAAAATGTTTTTCCTGTTGAGAATTTAACCATTTCACTATATCCGTCACCGTTGTTTCTTGCCGTTTGTCTTGCCAAGCAGCTAAAATTGCTCTTTCAATAAAAGCCAATTCTTCTTCGGAGGCGCCTGTTACAGGACGTGCCATAGTCGCAAACAGTGGCTTTAGAATCTCCAAGGAATCATAAATATCAACTACCGTTGTAAAAGGATTAAGACAAATAGGCTTATTTGGCTTAAATTCAATAAATTCTCCTTTTAATACTCGGCAAGTTTTTTCATAACTTCTGCCAACATCGATCACCCACACCAAGCCATTTAAACCACGAACCGAGACGATGTATTCCTGCATAAAAACTGTTTTGCCACGTCCAGATGTCGCCGCAACTGCCATGTTGTAGTTACCGCCCACATTATCAAATGGGCTCCATGTCGCAATCTGTCCACGACATCCAGGTAAGATGAGCGCTGGTGTGCTTGTTCCTTTCCACTCACCTTGTAATGGCGCTATGCTAATTGAATTAAAAGCTGACATAGTATGCAGGCGGCCTTTCAGCTGCATATCTTCGTACATCCCCTCTGAAACCATCATGGGTAACATCGCCAAATAAGAAGGCAACTGTAAATAACATGTTTTCTTTAATTGCCAACCATTAGCACGGTACAAATCTCTTACTTTTCTCTCAGCAGCATTTGCTTCTTCTTGTTTAGCAAAAAGTACCACTTGAAAATAAACTTTGACCTTTTTATCCCCTTCAGATAACCGCTGTTGCATAAATTGCAAATCAGCATGTTCTTTAGCAAGACTAGGTGCTAATTTAATCAGAGGGCTTCTGGCATCTTTTTCTTTTTTTCTAGTTTTAGCATTTATCTCATCTATAGAATTTTGATGGTCTGCTAAACGAATAGATAACGTTTTAATAAATGGGCCCGGCATTTGTAAAGAATCATTAAATAATTTACCAATCGCCTCGCTCATTTCCCATTGCGCCAACCTATTTGGATAAGATTTTACAGATAAAGATCGCGCCTCCCAAATTTCTTCGTCATTTTCAATTTCTATCCTATCTTTATATACACGAATAAAAGCTTCCTGATCAGTAATTTGCTGTGCTAATGAATCATACGGATTCCAGCGGGCACGCGTTGGATAAACAGAAGAGTTAGCATATAACATATCAGTCATCATGCTAATAAATTCATTAATCGTAATATCTTGAGAGGGAACACGCAAAGATTTGAATAAATTGATAATATCATCACGGACAGTAATCAAATTATATACTGGTGAAAATTTTTTATTCTCTGATATGACTATGAACAAACGTACATTACGTAAAATAAAACTACCCTGCGAGCTAAGCGTTTCGAATGACCCCCCTTTTAAAAAATCCCCTCGCTTTTTAGCTAGCCATGCAAATATTTCATCTCCTTTGCTTCTAGCTATTTGAAATTGATCTATGGTATCGCCTATTTTTGGAGAACCCCATAAAACAAATTGCAAATCAGTATTGACTGGTAAAATATCAGTAATTAAGCTTGTCAAAATATTTTCTGTTTCTTCATTAGCGCCGAGCAAAGGATAAACTTCGAAAAGAAACCCTCTGCTTTTTTTATTATAATAAATATCGGTATGCGGATCGTAACCCTCAAAACCCAAAAACTTTATAAACACAGGCCAATCTACATCAATCATTCCAGTATTTGCACTAGAAACATCCGTGCCAAATTTGGTTCGATCACCCACCCAGTCGGTAAATCTATTTCCTAGTTGTACTAATTGTTCAAACATTTTAATTCCTTTATAACTTTGCTTTTTTAACTGGATAACCAAGCCAGTACGCAGATTTTACAATCGTAAAAACCGAACTTTCTTGGTGATAATTACCGGATGTATCTTCAAATGGCGCTATCCAAATACGCATGACGGTCTCATCAGAGCGTAAAGGTTCTTTTAGTGATAAAATTGGAGAATCCATCGTTTTCATAGTCTTGGCTGAATAGATGTGTTCAATTGATTTTGTAGTAGCCGGTAACGTTTCTTCACTCCCTATTTCACCAGCATTTACCCGAGCATTAACGCGGTCTAAACTTTCACATCTAACCCCTGGTTTCATCGGACAATCCAAATTAGCATTGCTTGCACATCCGGTTAGAAAAACTACCAAAAAATACCCCAGTAAGTATGTTGTTAATTTATTCATTGTTCACCCATGGTTTTAATCCTAAATCCAAGTTGTTTATTTTTTTCTTGGAGTCGTTTTACTTGCTCCTCAGTTAAAGGCAGTGTCTTACCCGTATTCGGCATTGGAAATAGAGATGGTGTAGCAGATGTTGCATAATTACCCACGGTTGTCTTATCCGAATCTTCATGCTGCTTACCATCCAGAAAAAAGCCTTTTTGAAAGACAATATCTACAACTGTACCGGCACTTAATTGAATAATCGGATGAAACTGTTCGGCTTTTTTAATTTGATAATCAGCCATCTTATCCATGGCCTTGCTAGTACCTTTAGCTGCGCCATATTGAAAAAACTTACCGGTATTCACGGTTTGTACTGTTCCTTCTGGCGAAATAGAATTGGCTGTATACGTTTCAGACAATCCTTCTGATAGTCCGGATAAAGCACCTGCCGCAAAAGCACGCCCCACGTATTGACCACCGCCTTCGTGTAGATTGCCTCTCACATCTACCTTGCCATCTGGGCCAAAGACAATGCCTTCTACTTGCTGCTCAACCACTTCATCATTCATAAAAACACAGCTAATGCGTTCCGTCCTGATACTACCTCGTTCCGATGACACATCGCCGGTCACGCTCCCTGTCACCATACAATCTTTTAAGTGGCTTTTGCGTTGATTAGGCAAAGTACCCTCTTCAATGATACGCAGCAGCATTACCTTGGGGTTAGCCTGTGCATTGACCGCAGCAGATGCATCCGCCCCACCAATAACCACCGCTTTAACGAAAGTACCTGCTGGCACATAAGTATCAGGCGTTTTCAAAGGAGTGCGGCTTTCTAAATCAATAGCCGCGAGCGTTAAGTTATCCTCTCTTATCTCGGAATGTCCGATATTATTCGTTTGTTGGGAGGGGGATACTAATAAGCCCTGGGCATATGGATTGATCTCATGAGCAACCGGCTTGTCTACGGATATATTTTGCGGGGTAGTGATTAGCGATTTTTCTAATTCATCTAACCTTTTCTTTAATTCATCTACATTTGCCTTTTTATCTTGATCATTTGCTTGTGTGGTAGCTAATGTATTAATTTGGTTTTGCAAATGATGCGCTTTCTTTTCAGCTTCACGCAATTGTTTTTGAGTATTTTCCAATATAGTTGAACTGACATCTACTTGATCTAGTGGATTGGTGAAATGACTTTTTTTATCTTCTATATCCACTTTAGGTGCTTCTGAGATAAAGTAGTAAACTCCACCGAAAACAAAGCAGAGCACAACCAGCAAAAGTGCCATGGTATTAGTCTGAGATTTTTTAATTTTGCTACTATTTGTATTCTCAACCATGGCTAACCACTCGATATAAATAGCCAATTTCATTTTTATTTAATACCTCATTATCCAATGAAATTGCTCTGGTGTTTTTTTGAAAAAAATATTTGGCGGAAAGATATTGCTTAGTTTTGCTCGTATTAGTTAAAACCCATATTTCTCCTTGTAAATGTTTACCGCGGTATAGAATAATTAGCTGCATAGAAACGTTAGCAGAAATTTTTATCGGTTTATTGTTTTCAATATTAATAATTGCATAACCTGCTGGTTTCAGGTTATTTACCATATTGTGGATAAGTTGAACGAGTTTTTCGATATAAGGTGAATTTTCTTCCCATTTTTTAGCCTTAGCAAAAGCAGGCGTTAGCGGCTTTAACTCCACACTTTCTGCTGGAATATGCATTGGCGTTAAAAACAAATTATAAGTATGCCCAAGCTCAGTCGTTATAAAAATATTAAACGATTTTTGTTGCTGATGGGGTATCGGCTTAATGTAAATTACCCCGTTGCTTTCATCTTTGGTTAATTCATAGGTTCCATTTAATCCTCTGACGCTTTGAATACGATCATCAGTAACAAAAATACGAGAAAGTTCTGTTGCGGAAATTTTTAATGGAACCATTTGATTATCTTTAACTGATTTTATTTGATTTGCACAAA
Source organism: Gammaproteobacteria bacterium (assembly GCA_036266895.1). Taxonomy (GTDB): domain Bacteria; phylum Pseudomonadota; class Gammaproteobacteria; order DSM-16500; family DSM-16500; genus Aquicella. Next base: position 563 of record DATAXC010000228.1, on the reverse strand, counting down.
TTGAAGTTGTGCCAAAAAGTATCATACTGATTAGCGTGAAAAATTTAATGTTACTCATGATTTTTCACCTCTGGAAATGAGACAACTCGAAGTTGCCCTTGTTTATAACTAAATTTCCATTCATACAGCACACGTTTTAAAGGGGATTGGATATCGCCAATGGTATATTGAATATCGCCTGATATTTGTCCAATTAATTTTTTAGTATCGACTTTTACTGATGCAGGATAAAAAGTAATAGAAACATTATCTTTTTTAAATTTTTCTGCTGTTTCATGAAGTTTAGTTTTAATATCATTATAATAGGCCGAATCGATATATCTTAATAACACGGCTTGCTGCATACGAGCGTTACTCGGCGTAATATTAAAGTTGATAGCATTAATAAATAAGGTCATTTCAGAAAGATATTCATCGGAAACTTGAGTTGAAGTAACCCAAAATGATTTTTGTATTTCTGGTGGAACCAATACAATACGATCTCGACCCAACATACAAAAAAGTAATGTTATCAATAAAATATTTATTACCATAGAGCTGCTTGCTAATAACAAGTAGCCGTT
>DATAXC010000198.1:0-2697 GCA_036266895.1 Gammaproteobacteria bacterium | reverse complement strand
TGGAATGACCAAGCTTCTGCACCATCTTTTGCAGAAAATGCACGAATTGCACCATCAGTGGCTTTCGTCACTACTAAACCATTGCCAATCGCTGGCGTGGCTAAAAATTCATTAGGCAAAGTTTTTTTCCACAGCAAACGCCCGGTTTGCTGATCTAGGGCTAACACATCACCTTTTCGACTAGCTGCAACAACAATGCCGTCGCCCAAGCTGGGACTGGTAGTCAGTGGTATGCCTGTTGCTGTTTGCCAAGCTTTTTTACCGGTCGTTTTGTTGATCGCAGTGACGGTACCTTTAAGACTAGTAGTAAAAATAGTCGTTTCACCAATAGCAGGCCCAATTTTTAAATACTCATCATCTGCACCGGAACCGGCACGCGTAGACCATAATTTTTTCGGTTGAATTTCTGGCGTGAATTGCACAAGTGGCGTAGGTTCAGGCGTATTATCGGTTTCAAAAAAACCACTACAAGCTGAAAGCAATAAAGTCGTTAGTAAAAAGGGGATAAGATATTTATACATTAGTTCAGTAAACCTTTATATGTTGGATCTATTGGATTTATAGATTATCGTATTTCATTTGTAATAAGGGTCGTATTCCTTCTGCATTAGGTAAATCAGTCAATGCTTGCTGATAGGCTTGACGTGCGGAAGGCAGGTTTTTTAAGGCGAGATAAGCATCGCCTTTCATTTCGTAAATTAAACCATTAAAACTTTTATCTTCTACTTTTTCTAGTGTTTTCAAAGCAGCTTCTGGTTGATGATTAGCCAACATGACTTGTGCTAAACGAATACGCGCAATTTGGCGAAAAGCAGAGATATTGCTGTGATCTATCACCCAAGTGAGCTGTTTATTCGCAGTTGCATAATCTTTGTTCATCGCTGCGTCTTTGGCGAGCATAAAAGCCGCAAATTGACTATAAACCGTTTTAGGGTATTTATTGATGAGTTTTTTTGCTTTTGCTGCTGCTTCATCAGGATGATTAAGGGCACTTTGATTGAGCATGCCATCATATAGAACAGAGGCATGGTTTAATATCTTGGCCTGCCGTTCTTGCCAATAACGCCAACCCATAACGGCGATAACCGCTAGTGCGACACCTGCTAAAATGACTAAACTATATTGTTTAAGCCATTTTTTCAGGACTTCTATTTGTTCTTGCTCAGTTAAATATTCAGTCAAGCGAATATCCTTATGATGTGTGGGAATGAACCCTGAGTGTCTCATTTTTAGGTGTACATTAAATCAGATTTTTTTCATGTTGTCATTATTGAATAACTGGGGGAAGTGAAGAGTATTGCCTCTCCCACAAGGGGAGAGGCAAAAGCTCCAGCGTATTGATTTATTCAACAACGCCTCTTACGGGAGAGAGCATTACTTCTTCGAAATTTGCAACTTTAAATACTCCGCCAACTCATCTTGATACAAAGTTTGCTGCGGAATCGTTTCCCGTAACGACTTCAACGACACACTATGCGTTTTACGCTCATGTTCACCAATGATAATGGCGTATTGCGCACCGCTTTTATCAGCCTTTTTAAATTGACTTTTTAACGGCCCGCCGCCGCAATGCAGCATTAAACGTAAACTAGGGACTTTGCTGCGTAAATAATTAGCTAATTTTAACGCGGTCATAAAAGACTCATCACTATCGGTGATCAAATAAGCGTGCAAAGAAGCTTCTGTTTTATGCTGTGGCTTAGCCTGTTGCATCAACAGAATAGTGCGTTCCATACCCAATGAAAAACCCACAGCCGGCGTTGCTTTACCACCTAATTGTTCAACTAAACCATCATAACGACCACCAGCACAAACTGTGCTTTGTGCACCTAGTTTGTCGCTGACCCACTCAAATACGGTTTTGTTGTAATAATCTAAGCCGCGTACTAAGCAGGGATTTATTTCAAATTTTACGCCGCTATGCGAAAGATATTCTTGTAATTTTTCAAAATGCAGCAGTGAAGCCGAATCAAGATGGTCAATCAGTTTAGGTGCATTAGCAATCAGCTCTTTCATCTCGGGATTTTTACTATCTAAAATGCGCATTGGATTTTTGTGTAAACGATGATGACTATCTTCATCGAGATGGGATTTGTTTTTCTTGAAATAATCGACTAACTGCCGGCGATAAACAGCACGTGATTCTATCGTACCAATTGAATTAAGTTGTAAAGTAACGAAAGAGGCAATACCCAGTTTTTCTAAAATCAACGCTGTCATTAAGATAATTTCCGCATCAATATCCGGCCCTTCTAAACCAAACACTTCTGCCGAACATTGATGAAATTGTCGATAACGACCTTTTTGCGGACGCTCATGTCGAAAACAAGAACTGATATACCACAATCGTTGGACTTGGTTATAAAGTAAACCATGTTCAAGCCCAGCACGCACACAACTTGCCGTTCCTTCAGGCCGCAAGGTGACACTTTCTTGGTTACGATCAAGAAAGGTATACATTTCTTTTTCAACGATATCGGTGACTTCACCAATCGAACGCTTAAATAATTCAGTTTTTTCTAAGGTAGGAAAGCGAATCTCAGCATAACCATGACCGTGTAATATTCTGCGTAAGATAGTTTCTGCATATTGCCAAAGTGCAGTTTCAGGCGGCAAAATATCATTCATGCCACGTATTGCTTGAATCATTTCAGGCACATTGTTCTCCTCACGAACTTAGTTACTCTGCATTATTAT
>DATAXC010000189.1:0-2909 GCA_036266895.1 Gammaproteobacteria bacterium | reverse complement strand
CGGTAACTGCAACGCAGTTTGAAAATGGCTGTAAACATTTTTCAATTACCTCGGAAAAACCACTTACGGATTTAATTATCGGTGACAGTATTGCTGTCAATGGGGTTTGTCTAACCATCACCCGTTGCACAACCACTGAATTTCATGTCACCGCAGTACCAGAAACCTTACGCTTAACTAATTTAGCCGCTTTAGCCGCTGGTGATTCAGTAAATTTAGAACGTTCTCTCGCCATGCATACACGCATTGGCGGGCATTATATACAAGGTCATGTGGATGGCACCGGTGAAATAGTATCTGTTACTGCCGATCACAGCGATGCACTATTAGTCAAAATCCGCGTACCAGCACATTTAAGCCATTATATTGTTAATAAAGGCTATATCGCTTTAGACGGCATGAGTATTACCGTGATTAACATCATCGAAGATTGTTTTACGATTACTTTAATACCACACACGCAAGTGGTCACCATTGTTAAACAGTGGCGTCCTGGACACTTAATTAATATTGAAATTGATGTCATGGCAAAATACATTTATCAATATTTAGATCGTTATCATGATAAAAACAATTTATTACAAACGAGGTCATTACCATGCTAACTGCAATTGAACGGGTTGAAGCAGCACTAGATCATTTACGTCAAGGAAAAATGGTTATTTTAACTGACCATCCAGATCGTGAAAATGAAGGTGATTTTGTTATCGCTGCAGAAAAGATTACGCCTGCATTAATGAATTTTATAATTCGACATAGTAGCGGCATTGTCTGTCTATCTATCACCAATGCACAAGCGAATAAATTACAATTACCTTTGATGGTTCACCCACAAGATAACACTAGCGCTGTTAGTACGCCATTTACCGTTTCCATAGATGCGAAAATCGGCATTACTACCGGTGTTTCTGCAGCTGATCGTGTGCGCACGATACAAGTTGCTATCGATGATGCGAGTACCACAGAAGATTTAGTCAAACCCGGACATATTTTTCCATTACAAGCAAAAATCGGTGGTGTTTTAGAACGCGCTGGCCATACCGAAGGAGCGATGGATTTAATGCAATTGGCTGGATTAAAACCTGCTGCGGTATTATGTGAGATCATGAATGCAGATGGTACGATGACACGCGGTCAACAGTTGATTGACCTTGCCAATACCCATCAATTAATTTTATTATCCATTGACGATTTGATTACTTACCGTTTAACGCGAGAAAATTTAATTGCAGAAGAAGTTAGTGCGCGATTACCAACAGAAAATTATGGTGATTTTCAAATTACCATTGTTAAAGAAAAAATCACCGGTGGTGAGCATGTGGTATTAAGTAAACCGAAACAACGTGCTTATCCAACGAGTACACTTGTACGCATTCACTCTTCTTGCATGACCGGAGATTTGTTTTCTTCACAACGTTGCGACTGTTATCAAGGATTACATTATGCTTTACAATGTTTATCCGAAGAAGGCGGGGTGTTAATTTATTTACACCAAGAAGGGCGCGGCATTGGTTTGTTAAATAAAATTAAGGCCTATGCTTTACAAGAAAATGGCTTAGATACGATTGAGGCCAATCATAAATTAGGGTTTCCGGCTGATTTAAGACAATATTACTTGGCTGCAAGTATCTTGCGAAATTTAAAGCTAGACAATATTCGCTTAATGACTAATAATTTAGAAAAATTGAATGATTTGAAAAAATTTGGTATTAAACAAGTAACCAGAGAGGCGATGCCAGTTTTTCATAATTGCCATAATTACCAATATTTGAAAGTGAAGAAAGAAAAATTAAAACATGTGATTGATTTGTGATTAGGAGATACGCATGCAATTTGCCATCGTTGTCAGTGAATATAATGCTAACATCACCGAAAAATTATTAGCCGGTGCGCTTAGCCGATTAAAATCTAAAGGTATTAACGAAAATGCTATCGTCATCACTAAAGTACCCGGTGCTGTCGAAATTCCACTGACCGCGCAACGACTGGCTAAAACTAAAAAATATCAGGCGATTATTTGTTTAGGAGCGGTGATACGCGGCGATACTGATCATTATGATTATGTTTGCCAACAAGTTAGCTATGGGTGTCAGCGGGTGATGCTCGACTTTGATACGCCAGTTATTTTTGGTATCTTGACTACCCATACCGAAGAACAAGCGGAAGACCGCGTAGGCGGTACAGGTGGGCACAAAGGTGAAGAAGCCGCAGATGCCGCCTTGCAAATGGTGACATTAAAAGATTTAATTTAAACTTAGCTTAGTTTTATTTAGTTTAATAGTAAAACATACAAAAAACAGCCGTCTTTTGGCCAATCTTTTTTTGTACATGATAAAGATAGACCTAGCTGGCGGTGTAGGGGAGGGGAGAAACTTGACCACTGCCTGTGTGTTTTTAGTGTAGGGAAAAAACTTGACCCATCTTATTTCCCCTCCCCCACTTGTGGGGGAGGGTGTTTTTTGCCAACGGTTATAGTCGTTTTTAAATATTCAGAACAAGCTTTTTCTAGCAATATTCAAAGGACAATGAGACCGGGAGGTAGATAGATTTAGCCCGAGCTAACAATACTATCCACCTCCCGGCTACATCTAGCTCTTGTCTAGTTAGCTAAAGACGGCCGTTTACATATTAGAACCAAGAACTACAAGCTAAAATTTACGCCTAGCACCGGCCCAAACAACCGCATATTCCAATCAAAAGTATTACGGCCACTACCGGTATCATAATGTTGATATAAATAACGGTACCCTAAATACCAAGTGGAATTGGTTAAGTATTTGCTTGGTTTATAGCCCAGTAAAGCCGCCCAGTTATAGCTAAAATGATCGGTTGTATTGGTACCGCCCAAATCTGCCGATAATTGGCCAACCCAACGCGCATTAAAATCATAACGCAAACGCATTCCCAAA
>DATAXC010000172.1:0-3906 GCA_036266895.1 Gammaproteobacteria bacterium | reverse complement strand
CGTCGGCCTCTCCCACAAGGGGAGAGGCAAAAGCGCCAGCGTATTGATTTTATTGATACGAACTACCCAAAATGTTTAAACTATTGCCGATTAAAACCATTGCCATGCAACGTCTGTTTTTATGGCTTACTTTCTGGCCGTTGGTTTTATCCATTGTTTATTGGGAACCACCTAAATAAAAAAGGTCCAATTTCCTTCTCGTACATGGGGGACTTTGTTGGATAAATAGGAAAAATGAAGAGTATCGCCTCTCCCCTTGTGGGAGAGGCCGACGCGCAGCGGCGGGTGAGGGGTATGACAAAAAAATCCATCAACATCATTGGCTGTGGGCGATTGGGTAAAACTATCGCAAAATTATTCGTACAATCCAATAGCGCTACGATTACCGGCATTGTTAACACCTCACTTAAAAGTGCGAATGAAGCCATCACTTTTATTGGTCAAGGTAAAGCTTTTCAATCGATTGCTGACTTACCCCCCGCGGATATTTATTTTATTACTACCCCTGATGATGTGATAGCAACAATCGCGAATCAGTTAGCAGAAAAAAATCTCGCAAAACAATCCATTATCGTCCATTGTAGTGGTTCGTTTTCTTCCGAGCTATTGAATCGTGTAAAAGAACAAGCTTGCTATGCCGTCAGTATTCATCCATTGAAAAGTTTTGCTAATCCCAGCCAAAGTGTCGCTAGTTTTTCTGGTACTTATTGTGCTATAGAAGGGGATGCAGCAGCGTTGACTATCATTCAATCTTTATTTAATGCTATTGGCGGCAGAGTATTTTCGATCAATAAAACCAGTAAAAGTATTTATCACGCAGCAGGGGTCATGTCGAATAATTATCTCGTTAGTTTGCATTATCATGCTTTGCAATGTTATTTAAACGCGGGTGTTGATGAAGAAACAGCAAAAAATATTGTATCCATGTTAATGAATGATGCTTTAAACAATTTAAAAGACTTGCCGCACACTGCCGCGTTGACTGGCCCCATTCAACGTGGCGATACGCAAACCATTCATAATCATGTTGTTGCTTTAGTAGATAATATTTCTTTAGAAAAAGAAACCAAGGACATTTATTCGGCGTTAGGTTTAGGGACGATTGTGTTAACGGAACATGATGAAGAAAAGAAGCTGGCGTTAAGGGCGCTGTATCAGAAAAATAGATTTATTTAGTGGTGTTGGGGTGTTGTTGAATAAATAAATGCCCCAGAGTTTTTGCCTCTCCCCTTGTGGGAGAGGCCGACGCGCGAAGCGCGGCGGGTGAGGGGTGTATTTCCACTACCATGGCCTAATCGTGTACAGAGATATTTTCTATAGAAACACCCCTCACCCGCAGCAGAGTTTACCCCGCACTTGTTGCGGGGCAGCGGCCTCTCCCACAAGGGGAGAGGCAAAAGCGCTAGCGTATTGATTTATTCAACAACGCTAGTGTAATCGCACGGCCCCTGATAGCGGATGCACGGCTTTTTTACAACCTTTAATTAATTCAGCGTCTTACAAAAAAAATTGTGCGGATACCTCAGCGCTGCGCCCCACCCAAATTCTCATAAACTTTCACCATCGGGCAAATTAATATGCCATACGGATCGCGATCACTTACAATACTTTCACACTCACCATTTTTTCTATACCCCAATTCTTGAGCAGCAATAAAAAAAGACGGCATCGTATCTGCCCATGTAAGTAAATAAATCTCCGCCGTGCTGTATAATAACAACTTCACTTTATCGGGTAAAATATATTGTGTCGCACCATTAAAAGGAACACCAATAAATCGCCAATTGGCTGGAAACGATGGGATCAGATAACTGAGTGGACGTGGTCTTGCCGTAAGCGTAAAATTTGAAAAAGCGATCAATACGGTTGCACGCGGCACATGCTGTACAAATGCTGGTAAAGTAATATTAAAATAATTACCCACATATTTAATAGAACGACTATTTCCCATGGGTATCATACAAAAAATTAATACATAAGCTAAACCAGTCAACATTGCTTCACGTATGATAACAGAATTAAAAATATAAAAAATTAATTGGTAGATCAGCAAAGGTGTGAGCATTTCTAGTGTCACAATATAGCGAAAATTAGAAGAAAAAATTTGCCAAATGATATAAGAGCATACAAAAAAACTCATCAACCATAACCAGCTTAAATCGGCTTTAAAACTTGCCAAAGCAGTCCTTTGCCACAGTCTTTTTCCTAAAGCAGCAACTAGGCAAAGATACAGAATAGCAAAACGAAAATCAGTAAACAGCCCATCGGTAACTTGACCGCGCCAGGAAAAGTAAAAAGGAAAGAATAATTGTTCAGCAATCGATTTAGGCATAAAACGTAAATCGATAAAATTGATTGGCAGAAAATCTGGCGATTTAAAAATTGCATTAAAAAAAGGAAAGAAAGGATTCTGATAATGCTGCCATAAAAACATCATCCAATAGCCAGAAGTGACTAATTGGCCAACCAGAACAGCCAAACTCCAACCCATGATTAATTTGAATTTAGTCTTAATCGGTAACGGTAAAATAAGCATCGAAAGAACAAAACCAATGATAAACAAACCGGCAGTAAATTTTAAACCCACACCCACGCCTAAGCTGAAACCACTGATGAATAAATAGTTATAGGACAGCGCTTTGGCTTGGTTCAGTGCTTGTAGTAACTTAATTTGAAATAAAATAGCAGTTAAAATAAAAATACTAACCAGATTATCGCCCATGAATGAGCCCATTTCAGAAAAAGACACGGGCCCATAAATACCGATCATTGCCAAAATCAGTGCAATACAAGGAGTAAACATACGTTTATATATAGGCAACATCCGGTAGCAAATTAAATACAATAACCAAACATTAATGCCATGAATAGCACCAAGCGAAAATGTTACCCAAATCGGTTTTAAATGTTGAATAAAAAAATAAGGTAATAAGTCGATCATTGGATTTAAATATAGTGGCAAATTACTGGGTGGCCAATAATCAATGGTCCAACGATGGTTTAAAAACGCATATGGACCATAATAATGATAATTTGCTAAATCCCAATGTAATTCTTTTCCCAAGGAAATAGCGGTTAATCCACAAGCCAGCATGGTTAGTGTAAGCAGTAATATGTTATAAAAAACACTATACCGGGACGAAAACACAGTTTAACTTCCTGTCATTGTCGATAATTAAAAGGTCGGAACGATACGCTATGCGCATTAATCTATTGATTAATATGAATATATCTCAACTACTAGCATACCATACTGAATCAGTAGAAATATGTCAATTAAAAGTCAAGATGTGATTCCCATCTTATATAAATGACATTGATCGAGCAGAGAAGAAGATTGCAGGTAGCCTGCCAGACCGTCCGGCGCTTTTTGCTTTTGCCGGACCCCGCACGCGTTGCGGGGTCGCAGGAGCGGTTCCGTCTGGCAGGCTACCTGCATCTTCTTCTCTTTGGGTATATACCAATGGTACTAACTTAAGCTCGTTATCCTATGTATGTCAGTCATTTCGAGGACAACTAACTAATAAGATGTCATCCCGCAAAATACCCGTTCAAGTTTCTTGAACGAAGTGATGTAGTGTCACGGGTATTTGTGCGGGATCCGGTGTTGTCCTTTTAATTGCGAGGTAAGAACCGGATCCCGCACAAATGTCCGCGCTTGAGCAATAGCTTCGTTCGATTTTCCTGAGCGGACATTTTGCGGGATGACATCTTATTAGTTAGTTGTCCTCGAAATGACTGACATGCACAGCGATGTCAAACTTAAGTTAGTGCCATTGGACTATAAATTCCACCAAAACAGCGGATAAGCAAGTTGCTAGATTAAGTGAAAATGTTATGCTTAAATTAAGGCTTCTGATTATGGATTTTTTGAACATAGATTAAAAAGAAAGCCTCCTAAATAAC